>DUUV01000118.1 GCA_012841375.1 Candidatus Fermentithermobacillaceae bacterium | reverse complement strand
TTCGGGTGATTGTGCCCGGCCTCCAACCTCTGGATATGGACCACAATTGGCGGCATCTCGGGGGGAGGCGCCTGTACGAAGTGCCTGTCAGAATGGGGTTCGAGGAGCGCCCGAAGAGCCCGGAAGAGATGAACCCGGTGCCTCACCCGTTTCCCTGACGGCGTAGAGCACTTGTGGGAAGCCCATTTCGGAAAACGGTCACGCCTAGGCCCGAGGAGACGAACCGGGCCGGCTACTGAGAGGCGAGGAGGATGATTATGTCAATCCCTCGAGAGACGCTCGACTCCATATCAGAGATATATCATGAGAACACCAAGGACCGGGAACGGGTCATCCCAATGGATTTCGGATATGCCCCTGCAACCGGTCCATGGCACAGGGCCTTCAAGAAGTACCCCCACCGCCCGAGGCTCGCGCTGTCGGTCCCTGAGCCGGCTGCTTCTCCCGGAGCAGAGGAGGTCATGCGGTCTCGCCGGACCTTGCGACAGTTCGCCGGTGAACCCTTGACTCTGACCGAGGTCGAGAGGCTCCTCTATTTCACCAACGGGATAACCGGCGCGGTACCGCTGGAGGGAGGTACGCTTCCTCTCAGGGCCTCGCCGTCGGCCGGCGCGTTGTATCCCATAGAGGTATACCTGGCCGCGCTCTCGGTGGACGGTCTCGAACAAGGAATCTATCACTACGAGGTCGAGGGGAACGCACTGGAGTTTGTGCGACCCGGTTCTTTCGGCGAGGAGATTTTCGAGATCACCCACCGGCAGGAAATGGTCCGGGAAGCCTCCGCTTGTCTATTCATGACCGCCATGTTCGGAAGGACAAAGCACAAGTACGGTGAGCGGGGTTACAGGTATGTTTTGCTGGATGCCGGGCATCTCGCCCAGAACCTGTATCTGGAATCCACCGCGTTGGGCTTGGGTTGCGCCACAATAGGGGGCTTCTTGGACGACCGGGCCAACCGGCTTATCGGAGTGGATGGGCTGGAAGAGTCGGTGCTCTACATGGCCGTAGTGGGAAGGGTACTCTCAAATGGAGGGGAGAAGGTGTAGAAGGGGCAGGATTCGACCGGGTCACAGTTCTCCGGACCGGGTGAAAGACGACTCCATCACCGGTGGTATAGTGACCGGGTAAGGCAACGCTCCGTTCTGGGGGAAGAGAGTTGTCCAATTCGGCGTCAAGAGGCTGGGCTACGCCACCCAGGTCATAGACCCGGACGAGCCGCTCCGACAGGGCGATGCGCTGGTCGCGGTAGGGCCCCAATCAGGTGCCAGGAAACTGAGCGAGGCCCTCGAGCGCGACCGCTGAAGGTTGAGCGCTTACGGCAATGGTTAGGGCAAGAGCCCCAGCCAGTCTCCGAACACAAGCCTTATGCGCGGGATAAGGAGGGACATCCGCATCATGACGGTGTTCCCGTAAGCGGCTCCGAAGGCGGCCATCATTATGTACCTTCCCAGTCTGGCTGCGTGGTCCATCATGCCCGACCTTGACTTCCGTCCGAACAGGAAGTACGCGATGGTTGTCACCGTCCCCACAACCAGTATCACGTTGTCCGGCGAGGTGAGCGGGATGATCGTGCCGGCCACCTGCTGGATGAAGCTGGGACCCAATGACCCTCTGATCACCACTGCGGCCGCGGTGCCCATGACGAATGCCAGCGGTATTCTGGAGAGGTGAGAGATCTTCGGGAGGAACCTGGCATAGAGCAAGAGCCCACCCAGCAACGGGACAGTCATCGCCCAGTCTCCCATCAGGGCAGGCCCCAGGCAAGTGTCTCTTAGGTTGGTGAATGCCACCGTCATGGCGTGGGCTGCCGCTATCCCCACGAACAGATGCTCAACGGCTTGAAACAAAATGTTCTGCTTGAAAAGGTATGACCACACTACGATAGTGAGTAACGCGGCAGTCCAGATCCCCGGGTCTCGACTCATTTTAACTCGCCTCCATTTGATTGTCTCGATCGTCGTGTCGTTCTTGCATCGTCTCGCTTTGCCAGGAAGTATGCGGCATTGCCGAGGCCGATAAGTGCAAGAATGGATGCGTGGGATAGGGACTGTGCGTCCATGGCCGCAAGCGCCATCCCGGGGTTATCGATGGCGGTTTCGTATTCGGCCGCTCCTCTAAGCCCTCCGATTAGTCCCGAAAGCTGCCCGGTCGCCAGGTAAGGCGTAAGGTATGGAACCGTAACTCCCGACGCTCCGGCTATGACCGGTATCCCGCGCGGCTTGGCGTGCTGGATGTAGTAGATGGTAGTGTCACCCGTGTTGAAGTCCACAACGAGGGCGAAGTCGTTGATGGACCTGATCCCGGCCAGAGCGCCTGTCTCCGTAAGGGGCGTTCCGTAGGCATCTCTCTCGTACGTCCCGAGGAAGTCGTCGGATATGGAGGCGACGGCCGTCTCCAGCCCCGGCGTGAAGGGCAGTATGACGTAGTCCTCTCCGTAGTTGTACCCGAACTCCGGCGCCAGCGTCGTCATGGCTTTCTCGGCATACATACGGCCCTCAACGTTCAGGTTCACGAAGGCGACTCGCGCCTTTCTGGCTAGGAGGTGCCTGAGGATAGCTTCCATCTGCGGATACACTTCCGCCTCAGAACTCGGTGCGAAACTCGGCGAGACTATCACCGTGTCGTCCTGGGAAAGGGAATCCACCACCTCGTATACATCGAAGGTCCCCTGACTCACGGAGATGCTGAGTCCCAGGGGTCGCCATAGTGGCAGCAGTATAGACAGAAACACGGCGGCGTATACAATTCGGGAGTCAAGAACCGCAAGTCTTCTAAAGGTCATAGCCCGATACCCCCATTCCCCGTTCACTGCCGCCATATCCCCGCTCCAACCCCAGGATTACCCTGGCGCTCACCGAGATGGCCCCCAGCGCTCCTCCAATCGTGATCCCCCTCATTCCTGCCGTATTTGGGACCCGCATGAGCCAGTCGGCAACCTGGGGCATCCCCGGGTAGATCGCCTCGCCCAGTCCCGTCCTTCCCAGCATCACCGTGCATGCGGTCACGAGGAGGATGACCGTGTCGATTCCCCTTATCCTGAAGGAACGGTAGGCGGCGGAAGCGACAAAGAAAGCGTTCAATGCGAACAAGGTGGAGGAAAGGCTACCGTACACGTTGTCCCATATGAACTTGTAGACCTGAGACTCCATCCCAAGCTTCAGGCCAATGACCAGCCATGTCACCATGGAGCCCAAGAGGAGGGCGCTGAGCCCCCGGTTGGCGGACTTGCCCGACATGCGTTTCGTGTGTACTGCCAGGATGTTGGCGCCACCCAGGGCGGTGCTGAATGCGGATAGCATCACAGACCACTGAATGAACGTGGACGCTGTTTTGTTGATGAAAGGTACGACCACAAAGTGATCCGCCAGTACCGTCACGCCGGCGATCAGAGTCAAGAACGACGCGAGAGTAAGTTTCATATGTCTGTATCTCCTTTTGGCTACATCGTGAGCCCCACGGTAGATGCGAGCGCTCCCGTCAGGATGATGGCTATGGCAGCGATCTTTGCGGCGTCTTGCGCCATCAACGCTCCTATGCGCACCGGGTCTTCGGTGAGATAAGCTCCGGCGGCGAAGAGCTCCTCACCTATTAAGGTCCGGTCACAGGCGGCCACGAAGAACGGCAACTGGGGAGTGCTGGCCGTGCCGGCTACTTGGAATGCGCCTGACCGCACGCCTCCTTCCGACAGGAGCAATGACTCTGCGAAGAAATAGCCCATCATGATGTTTGCCGCCACCTTCTCCCGCTCCATGATCCCCCAGACACCGCTCACATAGGCCTGCATGGAGTCAGAGTGGTACCTTATGTTGCCCGGTTTGAATGACTGGGGTTTTCCTTGAGCGTAGTACGATGCCCGCACGATGTTCTCAGTGATCGGGTGGATGAGGGGTTGGGCATTTGAAATGATCAGCGTACATCCGTATTGAGCCGTTTTCTTGGCCACGTATTCCAGAACGGCGAACGCCGCGAAGGTGTCGGCTACCAGACCTCCGGTTCCGGTGGTGAAGTGGATCGGCCTTCCCATCTCGGTTGCCCTGCCTATAGCTTCATCCAGGGAATCCAGACCCGGAAGCCTCCGGATGGGCATGGTGCCGGTCCGGGAGTAACTTCGGGTGTATATGATTCCCGCAAACAGCATGGAAAAGAGCACGCAAATCTGTGTTAGTTGCTGCAAGATGTGGACCTCCTCATATGTTGGGCCAGACGGTTCCTTAGCCTAACCGGCTGTCAGGCTATAGTCCAAACGGAAAATCCGCCAGACGACCACCTAGGCCTTTGGACTGTAGGGAAGACAGATTTATCGGGTTATAGGAGTCTGGAAGTTTGGATGGAGCCCGCGGGCGAGGTTCTTGGCCGGGGCTCTACATATGAGAGTGATGGTGCGGGTGGTGATGGTGGCGGAAGTGGAGGGAATCAGAAGAGGACATAGCGGACAAGCCCCGAGCTCTGGGTTGGCTCAACTGAAGCATGCGACGACCTTGCACTGTAACCATTCCTTTCAAAACCGACTAGACCCTGACGTAAAGCGCAACCAATTCAGGTACTTAGGGGCGATCCTATTACTCTCAACCACTTGTGTCAACCGTACGGCTATCTCCACACGACCCAGTTGAACAGTGACCCAACCAATACGGCCGCGATGGTGAAAGGCAGACCGATGCGGACGAAGTCTCCAAAGGAGACTTTGTGGCCGTCCTTCCGCAAGAGTGATACGGCCACCACGTTTGCAGACGCGCCGATAGGAGTGATGTTGCCACCCAACGTCGTGCCCAATAGCAGCCCGAACATCATCACGTAGGGAGACGTACCGATGCCGGTTGAGACCAGCTGGGCCACAGGCAGCATGGCCATAGTGTACGGGATGTTGTCGACGAAGGCCGATACAATCACAGACATCCATACGATTACGTTGTAGGCGAAGAACGCGTTCCCTTTGGTCCACCCGGATATGAGGGAGGCGATGTCGCCAACCAGCCCGGTCGACGTGAGACTTCCGATGAGGATGAATAGACCGCCGAGGAGGAAGACCGTAGCCCAATCCAGGTCCCGTACCAGGTCCAACGGCTTATACCCGGTCATCTGGTTCCAGATCAGCCCAATGGCCGCGTAGGCCAGGGCTATGGCCCCAATGCACCAGTCGGGGCGGTCCGGAATGAAGCTGGACGCCGCCATGGTCAGCATCATGAGAGTCATCAGTATCGTTGGGACCCACGATGTTACCTGGATCGCCTCGACTGCCACGCATTTGCCTTTATACTTCCTGAATGCGAGATACAGGATGTAGAAGGAAGCTATCGCCCCCAGCTGGACTGAGAAAAAGATACCGAGGCGTCCTTTCATCCAGAAAAAGTCCGCGAACGTCATGTCGGCGGCAGTGGCCAGTAGGATTGAAGTTGAGTCTCCAACCAATGTCGCGGCTCCTTGGAGGTTCGCGGAGACCGCGATGCCGATGAGGAAAGGAACCGGCGTGATCTTGAGCCGCCGCGATACTTCGAGGGCGATAGGAGCGATCATGAGCACCGTCGCTACGTTGTCAACCACCGCCGAGACTACGCCCGAAAGAACACAGACACCCAAAACGGCTGATGAGATGGAGCGCTTCGGGTGAACAAGGACACAAGCCAAGTACGCCGGCACCTTGGAGTGGATGAAGAAGTCCGAGAGGATCATCATGCCTATGAAGATTCCTATGACGTTAAGGTTTATGCTCCTGAGCGCCTGGACCGGCGTTATGACTTTGAGAGCCAATAGCAGGACCGAGCCCGTCCAGACCACATATGGTGGATTTACCTTCTGCCGGATGAGCATCACGTAGGCGATAAGGAAAGTGACTGTTGCTATAGCCTTTGCGGGCAATCAAACCCCTCCCGACGAATGATGACTGCTTGCAGGGCTTTTCAGCAGCCTCTCCTTGCTTACCACTCTTGACCCTTTCGGTCAAGGAAAGAGACCCTGCCGTCCGGATGCGCGGAAATCCCAAATCCGTACGGCAAGGTCTCGTTTGGTCCTGTATGGTTCATCTCTAGCTCACTAGCTGACTGTTGCCCTGTTAGGTGACTGCAGCATCAATGCCGCATACTAAACCCATTGTATGCCCTCTAGCCTCGAGTTGTCCTGAGCGGCCTCTTTTCAAACACCGGCTTAGGGTTCCAATCCGACTTGGTGGTCATAAATAATCCTCGATAGTTGTCCGATGAGCTCAAAACCCGCCTCCACATCATCGTGCCCCTGAGACATGATGGACAGGATGTATGGGTGAGCCGCGTAGATGATCCCTACGTCGTCGGCCACTCCGGTAATGTCGCCTTCTTTGTGGGCTACTACGACCTCATCGATGTAGCGGTTCAATCCCGTGTTCCAGACCGTATTGGCCAGGTCAAATATGAGTTTGCCGCCTTCCGGACTTTCCTTCGCGAAGTTCAGCGCTGCCTCCATATACACGGCGTTGTCTTTTGCGTTGGAGATGTTCTGCCCGCCGGGGTAGACGTTCTCGCCGCCTAGCCCCCACATGAACGAGATAAGGTTTTCCTTGCCCAGCCTGCGCTCGAGCATTTTCCATGCCACGTTGTCGCTGTCTCTGATCGCCTTCTCACAGAGTTCGCGGATCGTGAAGGACTCTCCATCCTTGGCCGTGTACTGCATTGTGCCGGCTCCGCTACGCCAATCTCGGTCGGAGTAGTAGGTGAGCCTCTCATCCCATGAAAGCTTACCCTGGCTCACCAGATTGCTGGCGTAGAGAACCACGGCTACCTTTACCGTGCTGGCGGCAGGTATGGGGGCTTTTTCATTCACCCCGAACGCTTTCCCTGAGGTGAGGTCCTTGAAGTACACTCCCCATTCGGCCGTCTGGGACCCAACCCACTCCTCAACCTGTGCCCGGAGGGGCTCGTAGTCGGGGTCCCAGGGTGGGGCCGACTCAATCTTTTTCATGGTCTCGCCTAGGAATTCGGCGTACTCGGATCTCTGCCTGAAGACTCGCCATACCACGCCCGTTTCCGGCACAGCGTTAGGTACCTGCCCGTTTATCTCGAACACGCCGAAGTCCACGATGTACATGCTCCCGTCGGGACCGAACTTAACGTCTACCGGGTGGTTCAACCCAGACAGGTTTCTACCTGCGGGTTTGCGGCTGCGGTTGTACGCGAAATCCTCCACCTTACCTGTGGCGAGGTCGAGGGTCACAACCTTGCTCCCCGTTACCTCGCCCACCACGCCTGTGGCAGGATCGCCGGCGCCAAAAGCGGCGATGAACATCTTGCCCTCTCCGTCAAACCCTCTTGGGGCGAAGTCGAACTTCATCGCCGCCGTGTGGGGTTTGAGGGTGGCAATCGGTTCTTGGACAGGTGGGTGTTCCGCCATCAAAAAGGCCGGGGCGGCGTCCTGCGTGGCCGACCGAAATCCCATGTCCGTGATGGGCACACCTGCCACGTAGTCGGGCCATCCGTACCAGCCGTCCCGGACGATCTCGTATACGGGGTCGGGGGCGTTAGCCACAGGTCTGACTCCCCGGTCGTCATATCCTTGGTCGATGGCGATGAGTCTTCCCGACGGGTCAAAACGCAGGCCAAACGGGTTTCTGAGCCCCCACGCGTATACTTCGGGGTCGCTGCCGTCGGGCTTCACCCGGAGGATTACACCGTTGGCCTTGAGGTCGCCGGGGATAACCTGTCCGGGAGACGTAGACGTCCCGAAGGGCGAAAACCCGCCGGTGACCGCGATATCGGCCGGGTTGGGTGTGCGGAGGTCTACTGCCTCGTAGTTACGGCCGGTAAGCTTGATGTCCTTGGCCGGTACATCGTGGAGACCCGGGTTTGCCGACGCCCACCCGAACCTGAAGTTGTCGTCGCCCACTACCCCCGAATTCGTCACCGTCCCGTTGCCGAGGTAGATCCAGCCTTCTGCGTCAAAGGCAATTTCGCCGGTGTAGTGATCTCCGGAAGGCAACCCCGTGATGAGGTCGATGCGCCCGCCATCCCTGACAACCGAGAGGGTGCCTCTGTGGGCAATGTACATCTCGCCGTCTCTGAATTTGACGTCGGTAGCAGGGGAATTCAGTCCGTCTAGGACGATTGTCGGGACGCCGTTATCGATCCTTACCACCTTGCCGGGCCCCACTTCCTTGGGACCGTAGGCGTATCCCGCCTCCAAAACGTGCATCCTGCCTTGACCATCCCATGCAACGGACGTGGGGAAAGTCAGTCCGGTCACCACGGGTTCTATCCTGTAGCCGCCGGGGAGCATCACCTCAACCGTCTCTTCCGCTTGCAGCGGAGTGACCCTAAGCGTCACGATGGACACCGCGACAAACACGGCAATGAGTAGGATCAAGAATAGCCTCCTGGTCATTCTGCTCGCCGCCTTTCAGGGATTCTCTCACGGAACGCATGAAAGACCTCGCCCAGGACAAGTCCGTAAGTCAGGTATGCGGCCAGCACCTTAAGCCACCTGGAGGCGAGGGTGTACTGGGGAGGAAGTCCGATCCAAAGAGGGACCAAGGTGAGCGGCCCGATAATCCACGCCAACAAGCCCGTAAAGAGACCGCCCGCTACCGCGCCGCTCCGCTCGAGGCGGAGCATTCTGGCGACGACCCCAAACAATGCGCCGAATACGAGTGAAATGATTAGGTGAGGAATCCATCCCGTAGACGGGTTGGGTGGGAGAGATAGGAGGAGGCTGAGCGGGGTGAGTACCCACATAAGCTGCAGCATTACACCTGAGACCAATCCTGCGACTAGGCCGGCAAGGAGTCCGGCGTACAACGTCTGTCCCACGCTTTGCTCCCTTCTTTCGCGCACAAATCTTTGAGTACAAATTGATGCGAACTCACTTCCGGTTCACGTCTAGTATTGAGAGTTGGGCTCCGGGTCATGCCTTTCATTGACGGCTGCGTCAGTCTACGCCTCTCATGGGGCCGCCGCCCCTTGCAGCGACGTCCTTGTCAGTTGGTGCACCTCGGAGTTTTGGGGCGGCGATGCTTTGAGTCGTGCCTCTTGGCTTTCAGAGCGCTCTCCAGCCTGTCGGAGAGGCAGTCGCAAGCGATTTCCAGGACCTTGTAGGAGATGTCCAGGTGCTTTTCGGTGATGGGTTCACCCGGGTATTCGCGAAGGTAGATGGCCGGATGGATGAGGTTGCGGATCACTCTCACGACTTCGATATAGTCTCCTACCTTGGCTTCGTGAGGGTCTAGGTTTCCCTTCGAGCAGTGACTTGAGGGTAGCCAATCAAGGTGGCGGGCTATGAGGAGTAGTTGGGAGAGTCCCCATTCTCGACGAGGTCTCGAAAGCTCCCTGGCCTTGCCTTTGAACTTGCGGGTGAACTCGGCCACTTCGTGGGCGAAGCACTCGACCATGGCGAGTAGAGCGGCCTCTAGAGCCGATGCCAGGAGTACGCAACTGGCCAGGTACGCGCCTGATTCCCTGCACCGTTCCGCTTCATCTCTGTAGAATGTGAACAAGGCAATGGTCTCAACAAGGGTGGTCACGCTGCCCTTGTCATCCGCCAACGGATGATTCCTCCCGGTAAACTGGGCTGTGGCCGAGTCTCCTCTGCTAGAATATGTCCGCAATGGAGACCCCTCATGAGCGCGGGTGTTTCGACCGGGTCGATCTACAGTGTATACAGGACTAATCCAACGAGACCGGGTCCACCATGGACGGCAAGGACGGGGCCTGCTTCTCCCACTATCATTTCCTTCACATTGAGCCGCTTCTTGACCTGGGCGGCAAAATCATTGGCTGCGTCCGGGGCGTTGGCATGCATCACGGCCACGACCGCCGACCTCTTTCCCACCGCGTTGTGAGCCAGTTCCAGGATCCGGTGGAGAGCCCTGGGAAACGTGCGTACCTGGTCCACCACGCTGATCACGCCGTCCTTAATCTCGAGAACGGGCTTGATTGAGAGGAGCGATGCCAGGGCAGCCTTTCCACGACTCACCCTGCCGCTCCTCCGGAGATACTTGAGGGTAGGTATAGCGGCGAAAGCGTAAATGCGCGACTTTATGTAGTCGAGCTTTGCCAAGATGTCTTCCTTCTTAAGCCCTCTCAAAGCGCAGCGGGCTGCCTCCAACGCCAGGAAACCTACGCCCATGGATACGGACCCCGAGTCGTAAACCGTGACGTTGGCCTCCGGAACCGATTCTGCCGCCAAGGAGGCAATCGCGCAGGTGGCGCTTCCTTGTGACATGATGTGGACCGATATGATGTCTTTCATCTTCTTTGCCAGCGTCCGGTACGCTTCGATGAACTCGCTGGGGGGAGGGGCCGACGTGGTGGGCATGAGTGGTCCGTCAAGCCTCTTGTAGAACTCATCGTTGGACAGGTCGACTCCTTCTTTCAAAGACTCGTCGCCTATCTGTATCCAAATCGGCACCGTACTGATGCCAAATCTCCTACGGAGGTCTTCCGGAAGACTTGAGGCGCTGTCGGTAACGATCGCTACTTGCGGTTCAGCTGTTTCTTGTGTCACGTTGTCATGCTCCTTTAGAGGGGACTTCTGCGTTAAGTCATTCGCTTCCTTCCTGCTAGCGCAATTAGTATTCCGCATGGATTTCGTGCCGCACCGCTTTTTCTCCGCGGGGGTAAGCGGGGTTGCCGTCGGGTTGAAAAGTGCATCACGGCCCGGCCGGGTGCGTCCGGGGGACACATTCGGAGGCTATGCCAAATCTTGCCATTTGCCACTATCCCGTGGTACGATCCTGCTATGCACCGTAGGCTCGATATCCTCATCTACATCGTGTCGGCGATCTTCCTCATCGGCGCCGTGAGCATTTGGTGGCAAGGAATACGACCGTCCAGAGCCGCCGACTTGGAGGTCCTCGGTCCGATCCCCGGGGCCGAACCGCCGTCGACCGGAGAGCCCGAGTTTCCGGCGGAGCCCGCTGTCGTGGTCGTGCATGTAGG
>DUUV01000057.1 GCA_012841375.1 Candidatus Fermentithermobacillaceae bacterium | reverse complement strand
TGCCGAGGGCTGCTTTGCCCATGCTGTAGACGCCACCTGCAATAGCGCCTAGCGTGAGACCCTGGGCAAGAGCTTGTGTTGCCGGTGTGTCGGGTGCAAAGATTTTGGCATTTGCAACGTTCAGACATCCGGCCAGAATTAGTACGATGAGGGGTATGATCTGAGTTACGAGTTCATCTTTGATCCATTTCTTCAACAAGTGCTTTATGATCTCGGTAACCGCCATAACGATACCAATGATGACGATGTCCTCCAGCATGGATGATCCTCCTTTCCCGGGCTAAGCCCGCGTTGCGAGTATTCCGAAAGCAATTCCGAGGGCACACTTGTCCTGGACCGAGGGCTCCCTCAAGGCCCACCGGTCCGGTTTGTTTGACATGAAGCCAAGTTCGACGAGCACGGCGGGGGCGTCTGCGTAGCCGAGCACGGCATAACCCGTAGCCTTAGTGCCACGTGACGCGAGGCCGGAGGCTATAGCCAAGTAGCGGGAGATAGACTCCGCCAGGGGCTTGCCCTTGACCGAGCCGGGCCAGTGGTGGACGGTAGAACCGTTCGCCTCGGGGTCGCCGAAGCTGTCCACGTGGATGCTCACAAAGTAGTCCGCCTTGGCCCTGTTCGATACAGCCCCGCGGGCCGCTAGTTCCTCGTCATCCTTGAGGCCCGGCGCGAGGTCAGTATCCTTGTCTCGAGTAAGGACCACCGTAACGCCGGCGCGCCGTAAGTACTTCGCGAGTTTCAGTGATACGGCGAGGGCGATGTCCTTCTCGCGTAGCCCTTCGACGATATTCACCGCTCCCGGGTCCGGACCGCCGTGGCCGGGGTCGATGCAGACGATCATCTTCTCACCGCCTTTCGGTTGAGGTTGGGGAGGTTGCGAGTCTTGCGGTGGGGACTCGTCAAGTATCCGCCGAAACATAAGAGCACAACAAACTTGTCGTGAGGCATAACCGAGAAGCAGCTTGCCGCTTGGGTCTACCACACCGACGGAGCCGCCGCCATCGAGGTTGATAGCAGTGTGGCACCCGAGTTCAAGCATCTTCGATGCCACCTGGTGCAAGGTGGCGGACATAATAGCGTAGTGTACGATGATGCCATCCTGGCGTATGCCAATGCCGGCCCGTTCGCGAGGCGTGCCTTCCATGAGACCTGAGAAGCCGCATCGGTTGATCTCAGCCGCGATATCCGCGACTTTGCCGCTGCGTACCAACCACGGCCCCGCGCTAAACGCCCACCGCGCGGCTTTGATTTCCGCCTCGCTCGGATTCTCCTTGATTACCGGGCCGTCTTTGGTCATCAGGGCTACCGGCCAGCGCGGATCGCCAGTGGTCCATATCTTCCCAGCTTCAGCGATGAGCGACACCGACGGACCGCTTGGTCCAGCCCGATACTCCACGTTGCAGGCCCGTGCCCAGTCTTTCGTGACCCATTGGCTGTAGCCGTCGGCGATCTGGCGTAATGTCAGGCCCGAAGGCTGGCCTGGGGTCAGAGGTGGGACGGCTAGGTCAACGTCCTTTGGACGCGCAACAGTAACCAGCGCCACCTGCTCACCTCCTCGCCAGCAACTGGATCAAGAGTGACACGACGGCCGTCGCCAGCGTCGCCATGATCCATCGCTCAAGACTGTGCAGGCGATCGTCTATCTTCGCGAGGTTGCCGTTCTGCTTCGCCTGCCAACGCTCCAAGTTTTCAATCGCCTCTGAGTGTCGCTCCATCTTGCGTTCAAGGTCTAGCACTCTATCTGACATATCCGTGGTCGCCGCCTCCCCCCAAATAACCGCCTCCAGGCGGCTTGTCTCTGTGCCTCACTCCTCCGGCGGTTCTTCCGGTGGTTCTTCCGGTGGTTCCTCTGGTGGCTCCTCTGGTGGCTCTTCTAGCGGTTCCTCGGTCTCAATTTCATGCCACGTCCCTGGCTCCATCGTCTCCGAGTATGGCACGGCCTGCATCCATACCGTAGACCGGGTGTGCGGGTAACCGTCATTGCTCCCGTCGATGAACACCTGCAGGTTGACTCTGCCGTCAATAGGTTCCGTCACCACGATAGCGGGGCGGTGTTCACCCCTGGACGGACCTGCGGGCATCACGAAGTGGACTATGCTGCCTATCCCTACCATCCTCATCCCTCCTTCAATAGTAGTCGTACCAGCGCTTCAGCGTCGTCAGGCAGAAAGTCTCCGAGCCAGAGCCGGGTGTGCGGGTTGCCTGCCAAGACGTCGTGAACCATCTTCTGCACCCTCGCAAGGTATGGTCTTGAGCGTGTATAGCCGATGTAGGGTATGCTGACGGGTACAAGCTCGCTGAACCGGAGACGGGTAATCAGCGGCACTTGGCACACGAGCGCCAGTCGTTCCTTCGACTTGCCGATGAGAACCCTCTCAGCCACTTCCTGACAATAGGCAAGGCTGCTTCCCTCCGGTACTGGCACACGGATGTGCACCTTCTTCGCTTCGGGTACTCCAGGCAGGCTCGCCGTGTACTCGATGAGTGGTTCCGAGTTCTCGACGTACGCCGTCACGTGCGTCACCTGCGGCGGCGAGAGGGTGAGTTGCGGTCTGTCCAGCATCTTAAGGACTATGGCGTCCCACAACGCCACGCTGTCCAGCGATTGCACGGCAGAGTCGGTCTTGGTGAGCGTGAGCCTGGTTTGCAGCGACCGCCGTGCCGAGCAGGGGAACACCACACCTACCTTCTCCCACGGCCCAGGCCCACCTGTCATCTTATACGTCGTCCACTCGTCCACGGGCAGAGGCTGGCCTGCCTGGTATGCTGCGAGTATCTCCTCATCGCTGCGTGCAATGCTGGAGATGCGGAGATCGTCGATGAGGCCGTTCCAGTAATAACCACTAGCACCCCAACCAACAGTCAAATACGCAGGTAAAGGTTTAGGCAAATCTGTTTCTACTTCAATAACCTTAACACCATCTACATATATTCGTGCCGTAACTCCATCCCAGGTAAAGGTCCAATAGTGCCATCCGGTCGGATTATTAAGGGCATTAGTGGCAATAGCATTCTGCTGTACGTTATTCGCATCAACCCAACTGAACCGAGGTTTGTCGCTAGAATTTAAACCTACATAAAACTTATCCCAAGCAGCAAAGGGCATCCTAAGACTGCTACCAGAATAATTGGCTTTTGCCCAACATTCTACTGTCCATGGCCCTCTGTCGTTCAGCACCCCCGCCGTGGGGATGGTCAGGGTTTCGGGGGAGCGGGTGACAGAAGCGCCGGACGTTGCCATGTAGGAGGTTGGATATTCCTTCGCCTCGACTTGAGCACCCCATACATAGACATTGTAGGGCCGGGTAATCGCAACTCCTGCAACCATGAAGGAAAAATCCGTTTCATCGGCTGCTGCGGTATAGGAGACTGAAAGGCGTTGCCACGAGGTTGTAATTGTGGCAGTAGAACGCACTCGCATACCGCTACCCGCTGCTCCGTTATAACACCAAATCACCAGACCACCGTTCGGGATATCAGCTCCAGTGGCGCTTTTCACCCAACAGGAAAAAGTATACGTTCGTCCTGCCGTCAGTGTCATGCGTCGATATACATATCCATTCGTAATATTTATTTGGTCAGCGGTATTGGTACCATTGGGGGCGGCTGTAGCGTTCGGCGTAATGGTTCCCACGAAAGATTCTTTTTTCCATGAAACGGCATCAATTGCTTCGCTATCTAGAATGAGGTTCTCCGTCCCTTCCTCCACCAGCAACGCCTTGCTCCCAGGGAACGGCCCCGCCACAAACCGAGGCTCGTTAACACCCACCTGCTCACCTGTCTCTGGGTTGTAGGCGGTGGAGGAGCGGGTGAAGGTGAAGTTGGGACACTCCCTCACCTCCCGCACCACATCCAACTCCGTCTGCGATGTGGACAGCATCAGGGTGGCGTCTGCGTCTACCCCTGCAAGGTCGATGACGGGTGATGTCCACCTATGAAGCTTGCCGACAAGCAGCATCGCCCTGTCCACCACAGGCGTCTGCTTTGTATCATCGGTAGTCAAAGTCAGTCGCAACTGCACGTGGGTGCCCTGCAGGTCGGTCATCCGCCTGTCGTCGAGGTCGTGCCAATCGGTGTAAGTCGAGCCTCCGTCGGACGAGTAGCGCACGTGCGGTGTGACGCTGGTGCCTGATGGGGTCTCAGCCCTGAGCGAGACTATGCCTGATTGCGGGTCTGCTATGCCGTGGGTGAGCCAGGGGGAGAGCCAGGTGCCGGATTCGGCATATTCGCAGCGGTAATTCACCCACAGAGGTCGGGAGTAGTTCGGCTGAGTCGTCAAGCTGCTCCCAATGCGTCCGTTCTCAGTGACGCCGGGCGGGTAATCGCCGGAATCTGCGTGACGCACATCACGCAACCAGTCCGAAGCGTTCACCCAGACTATCACGTCTTCGCTGACCAGTAGGTTTGGGTACCCAACCCACAAACCGTGAGAGGACATCGATTGATACCAGAGTATGTACCCACTTAGATCGGTCACGTACATGTACCTGCCAATGCCACTTGAACCGCCCACATTCATCCTCACTTCGGCGAGGAGCCCCCTGGGAGATATGCGCTGTCCCATGTGCACTTCATCATACTCGTATCGCCCGGTGCCTCCCACCCCGGTGTTGCCCCTCAATGGCCTATCAAGCATTATGCGTCCTTCGGCGTCGCTCACCACGTTAGCCTTAGTCCCCTGATCCCATTCGGTCTTGCTATCGTAGGTTTTGGTGTAGTCTCCCGTAGGGATGATGACACCAGGGGAGCTTGTGGCATCCAGGTTTTCGAGAGTGCCAGACTGCCAGTCAGCTTGCGTATCAAAGAGTTTGATGAGATCTCCCGGCATTCTACACCTCTCCTTCCATCGGGAATTCCACTAAGATGCCTTGCGTGGTGAGGGTAGTCGGGTCGGCTAGGTACTGTACCCAGTCGAGAGCGTGAGTTTCGCTCCAAAAGAGCAGTCCAAACGTCGAAAACGCCTCCTGGAACGCCTGCATAGCCTGCCTGTTCTTGCTCTCCAGGTTGGCGGTCAGGCCGAACGGCGCAGGGATACCGTCCGCCAGAAGTGGAGCGCAATCCGTCTCGATGATGCTCTTGAGTGCCGTGCCGATGTCGGTCTCTAGGTAGTCTGAGGACACCAGCCGATCCGCAAGGATCTTGTCGCCCATAGTCGCCGTTACCTGGAGGTTTAGGTCATCCACCTGCTTTTCCCACACCCTGCCGAGGTATTGTCGTTCTTCGCCCGTGCTGTCATAGATGGACACATACACGGGGTCGCCGTAACCGATGAGGTCGTGGGCGGTCTTACCCTCGGCGTCGGGGTGATTAGGTACGGTGAACTCGATGGTGCTTATCTCGCCGTTACTTGACTCGGTGATGATCAGGTCGGTGCAAGCCCAAGGTGTAGCACCTACCGCCAGCGCATAGCCCTCCAGGGCACTTACAGAGAGCACCCTGCGGAGCATCCACGGTGTATCACTCCATGCTCCCCAAGCCCAGTCCTTTGCGGCCACGATCCAATACCAGGTGCCTGGAGCCAGAGGGATTGTCGGGGTGAACCTCACCCTCGATTGCGGCGGTGCTCCACCTGCGGGGAGTGGTAGCCAGTTGCCTCCGCTAAGGTACTCCCACCCCGTCTGAGAGGCGCTGGAATCGTACATCGTCGGCTGGGACATCGTGGGCATCATCGAGAGCGAGAGCCGGGCGTGTAGACCGCTAGCGTCGCTCAGTGGCAGCGTCACCTCGAAGGTGGGCGTCTCGTCGTCGGTGACAACCGTGTTCTCTGGCGCATGACGGGTCGGCGGTGGTGGGTAGGGCTGGTAAGTGTACTCTATCTCGATGTCGGCAAGCCCACCGCCTCCGATGGAGTGGGTGATGACGTTCTGACCCAACTGCAAGGTGATGGGATACCAGTCGGAGACCACGCCGTTAGCCAAAGAAGCGGGGCCCGTCACTGAGACGCCGTTGACAACGGCTGACAGAGACTCTGACGGGATGTCCTGGTAGTAATCTACTGTCGCCCGAATGCTTGGGTTTGCGAACCCGGTAGTCGGGCCGTAGTCAATGCTGGTGCTCCCCGAGGCCGTGCCGTAACCATAACAGTTGGTGCTGACAGAGAGAGCCTTGCTACTTTGCGCCCCGCAGGTCCATGACTTGGTGCTAGAGCCGCCGGGAGCAGAGACGGTTATTGTGCCCGCCGCGGCCCATTCGCCAGTCATAACCGTAATATTGAAACGAGCACTGCCGCCTCCCCTCGTCCAGCCAGAAGGGACAGATGGAAAACTCGCGCTGTGGCCAGAAACAGTATTGCTCCTGGAGTCCCATATCCGCCGATCCTTTCCCCGCCACCTGAGACGAGCGGAAACAAGGTGTGCTGCGTCTATTGGTAGGTCGGTGGTGCCCCCGGATTGGATGGCGAGCCAGCCTGTGGACTTGGTTAGCGACATCAGTAGACCACCTCGTGAGTTGCGGCGGAATAGAGGCGTGGGTTTAAAGCCGTGAACACAGCGGGAACCCGCCAAACCTCAGCAGTGCCGAGTTTCTCCTCATCCCCTAACTCCAGCACAACACGTGTATAGTAGTGGGAGTTTGGAGCGGTCTTGTCTACGTACAGCGTCGCCTCTGTGTGCGAGAGAGCCATAGTTTGGAGTGCCACGAGGTCCGCAAAGGAGACGACGGTGATGGTGCAAGAGATGACTGTTGGGCCACGACCGAGGTAGTGGGAGTCGGCTTCGTCTCGTCTTGGATATGCGATGGTATGGCTTTTTTTGACGTGCTTTACGCGCAACCCGCTCGGCATTATGGGTATATCTCCGTATTTCACCACGCCACCTCCGGATGCGCGAGCCTCAGCCTGCGCACTAGTTCGTCGTTGCGCCGCCCAAGGGTGGCATCTAACTCACGGATCGTGTCTGAGTCAACGGGTCCGGTGACGTTGATGGTCTGGTTGATGGTTACACTGTCGTCGCCGAGAGGACGGACCTGCGCGCCCGTCGGCAGGTATGCGAGTTCGGGCCCGCGCTCACCCACTAAGGCCCAGCCAGAGCGGAGTATGTCGCCTCCGTCAGCAAGGGCGGGCATATCAGGGGTCGAGGTTGGAGCGGGGGTGTAGGTAGTGGTTTTCCCGCCCCCGCCAAACACCCTCTTAACCCAGTCCCAGGCTGTTTTCGCTGCCTTGATGACCGCCTCGATAGCGTCAATGACGGTCCCTATGACCTCAACCGCCCCTCCGATGACCTTGCCGATCACGCCGAAGACCTTGCTTACCGTCTCCTGGATCTGCGGCATGTTGTCGATGAGCCATTGGGCGAGTTTCTGGAAAATGGGCATGAGAGCGGTGCCCAACTGGGTGAATACTGCTCCAAACGCACGGTTGAGTTGGTCCATCGTGTCGGTGAACAGCACTCCTGCGTCCACGGCTTCATCGGAGATGACTAGCCCCAGTTCGTGGGCCTGCTGCCTCAAGGCTTCGATGCTGCCTGCCTCTGCGTTCAAGAGGGGCATGAGTTCAGACCCACTTCGCCCGAGGAGTTCATTAGCGAGTCTGGCCTTCTCGGTGCCGTCCTCCATGTTCTGGAGCGCTACAAGCACGTCGTTGAATATGTCCTCCTGGTTTCGGAGGTTGCCGTTTACGTCACGGACTTGTACGCCCAAAGCGGCGAAGTTGCGAGCACCCTTGCCTACTCCTTGGTCAGCCTGGTCTATCTGAGCAACCAAGGTCTTGAACCCCATCTGCAACTTTTCAACGTCGGTGCCGCTCTGTGAGAGGATGAAGTCCCACTCCTGGAAGCCCTCGCGGGAGATGCCGATTTTCTGCGACATCTTGTCAATGCGATCCGTCGTTTGGGCGGCTTTGTTGGCGACTGCAAGCAGGGCCGCTCCTGCGGCGGTGCCGGCAGCAGCTATCCCAGCGCCCCACTTTGCGGCGGTCTTGATGCCGGATCCAAGCTTTGAAGCCAGGCCCTCAGCCTTTTCTTCGGTCTTGGATATGCTCTTGTTGGCCTCTTCGTTGTCGATGAAAATTGAGCCGAATAACTTAAAGATTTCCATCTGGCTCACCTCGCCTGTCCGTCATGCCGTGGTATACTACTAACCGAAGGGGGTGATGGGTTGAATTGGAAGAAAGGTCTCCGGACGATCAACAAGTGGGGTGCCAAAGCCAAAGACGTGGAAGCCGTCGTAGCCGCCGTCTCAGGCGATACTGGTAAGGCGGTTCGCCGCGTCAAAAACAAGACGAAGAACAAGATCCTCAATAAGACCGGCTTCTGGAAGCGTTAGCCTCGTAAGCAGCGACAACCTTCAGCATCTCCGCCTCGATTTCGGCGGGGCTTAGTGAAGCTTCGGCTGTATGCGGTCTTTTCACGGAGCGCAGGAACTCATCGAATGGCTTGAGTTGCACCCGCCCAATGATGGCTTGTGGGTATATTTCTTTCCACAACTCCCAGGCCGAACGCTCCACCTCGGCCTCCTGAGCGCGTCGGATATAGCCCGGTAGCGCACTTAGCGGGAGGTCGCTGATCGCTGCCCAGTCGTAGGCTGATAGCAATTCGACTATTCGAGGCCCGCCGACTTGACAGCAGAGGCGAAAAAACGCAAGATGTCGGGCTGCCCAGCGACGAGTTCTTTGAGGAACTCGATCAGGTTCGTCTCGGCAGCTTCCTCCGGACTGATTTTGCGGACATCTGCGACGAAGGCGTATATCTCGTCCCCGGCGCGATGGATTCTCCGAACGAATTGCATCATGAGGTCCGCACCCACTTCGGCTTGAGTTCCCTTGGGATCAGTGACTTTGAGGTCCATCTTATCTATGATGGCCGATAGCATGATGCCCTGTCTAACGGTGAGCATCAAATCCCTCCTAATAAGGCGAGAAGGAGGCGAGTCGCCCCGCCTCCCACTATTACGCTGTGGTGAAGTTCACGGCAACCGGCACCATCTCGTTCCCGGAAAGGTCCCGCACTCCGCCGATGGTCCAGATGTATGCGGTGCCTGAATCCAGAGATGTCGGTTTGAAGGTAGCTGTCTTGCTGGACGCTGAGTACGACAGGTTGCCCGCCACGATGGTGCCGTCTGAAGCCTTGATGAGACGGAAGTTGGCCGTGGTGATGTCGCCCTCTCTAATGGGCTCCGAGAACAGCGCGGTCAGGCTGTCGCCAACCGAGACATCCGGGGTGCCATCAGCCGGGGTAGGGGTCACGGTCGGAGGCGTCAGATCGTCATCGATGGACTGAACGTCCTCTATGGTGTAGAGGTCGCCCACGTCCTGGCTCGTCGGGTCCCAATGCGCGTGTATCTCGAAGGGGATGGTCGATTCGCCCTTCGCAACGGTCGCAAGTACGAAGTCTGCTTCGTTCATAGCGTTGAAGATGGTGATCTTTTTGTACCCTCCGCCCGCTACTTTGGCGAACATGGTCACGTTGGTAAGGTACTTGGACGCGGCGATGAGCCCGCCTATCCCACTAGAGATAACCCCTGTTCCAGAGTCATAACTTCCCTGTGGGAGAGCCAGGTCGATGTTTTCAATACTGGTGTCGAGGACGGCGAAGGAAAGCATGGCGCCGATCTCTTCTATGACCTGCGCGCCCTTGGTTTTCCCGAGTCTGCCATCGTACTCGATTTCCCGGATGGTTTTGGTAGCCGAGAACTGTGCCCCTCCGCGCGTGGGCGCGAGCATACGCTGCGTCTCTTCTCCGTAGTCGATGAAAACCAGACCGTGGTCGATCTGGATGTTCTCCAGTTGTTCCGTTGTGAGCATGCGATCACTCCCTTACTGATAGACTCTGACTTGATAGGTGTACCTCCGGCGCTTTAACTCGGTGTTGTCTTCCGTGATGGGCGATAACCGGATGTCCCGATACACGCGCGCCCTGGCACCGCCTGCGACCAACGTCTGACGTTGGAGCACGCTGTCAACCGATTCCATGAGCGCGTCCAGTGCGGCCGTATCCACACCCTTATCCCAACCGTCAACGTCCAACACCCATACCTCAGGAGGGTCGCCCTGGTCTATGGCGTTAGGCAGATCGAAAACGAGGTGCGGGAAGGGCGCGCTGGAGGTGGCGTTTTGGTAGTACACCCTCGAATGCGCCATCTTTAACCGTTCTTCTATGGCGCTCTTAAGTTCTCGGGGAGTCATCGTCGCCCACCTCCTCTGCCTCGTCGATCAGCCCCAGGGCCCGGTTCTCATCCTCGATAGCCGAGAGGTACTGCCCTTGGATACGGCGGATGTCGTCGATGTTGTTGTAGGTCGCGTTTCTAAGGATCCCGCGCTTCGGCTGGTTCTTCGTGCCCAACTCCTGGTCCACGCCGTACCAGGTCTCGTGCTTCAGGCCGACTTGCAGGTCCGTCTCGCGGCGTCGTACCCAATACTGCAGGTTGCGTGGAGGACGCTTGCCGCGACGTAAGCCGGGCAGTTTACGCATGGCGTCGAGGCCCCGCCGGCGGATCAACTTGCCTGTTTCCTTGAGGGCAGCCCTCTCCAGTTCGACCAAGAGATATTTGCAGCGGTCCACACTGGAGATGAGTTCTACGCCATGCTTGGTGATTTTGACGGCTTTGGGGATCGCCACATTAACTCCTCCCGTGAGCCGGAGCCTCGCAGACTAACTCAATCTCCTCCGTGTTGACTGCATACGCGCGAATTACGTTGTACCGCGTGTTTTTGTAGTCCACTTTGCGTTCTCCGTTATACTCGTAACGATGGACTATTAACACGACTTCGGGTCTGTGACCGGCGGCGGCGGCGGTATAGAATTCACTGCGCCCGACAGATTGCTCCCGGCAGAGGATCTTCGTCTTGGTCTCCGCCGGAACCATCTCGCCGATGTCGTTCTCGCTGTACGTCTCGCTAATAAGTGTCACCTGGTGATCGTAAGTCATTCAGGCTCACCCTCTTCCGCCGCGGCTCCAACGTGGATCATCAGATTGTGTAACCTGTACTGTAGGTGCCGAGGCATTGAGGTTTGCGGTGTTTTGCTGCCGTCTGTGACACTTTGATACCGCCAGGTCGCCAGGTCCACCACGAACAACATGTGATACAGGCTGGTCCCGTCGAGGACCAGCCCTTTCTCGTCGGAAAGCTCCTTGAGGACGCCGTTGGCAATCGCCGTGATATAGCTGTCTCGGATCTCGGTAGTGATCCCCAAACGTGCTTTGACTAGGGTAACAACAGTGTTGACATCCATATCACGCACGCCTCCTTCTAGCCGCCGTCGTTAGCCGCAACCGTGGTAGTGCCCGCTTTTTTGGCGAGATTGCCAGTGATGCTTACCTCGGCGATCACAATGTCGTGGCCTGTAGTCGCCGCGATGTCCGACTCGCCGTCCCAGTCGTCCCACTCGGAGAGATCGTCGTCAAGCGTAGGTAAGTCTACACTCTCACCCGTCTTGTACTTGTAGCGGCAGCCGGCGGTCAGCGGTTCGGTGACCGTGATCGTTGTTTCTCCCTCTTCCTCGCCCGCCGTCGACGCAACGGTCAACGAACCCAAAGTTCCCGCCTTCGTGACCGCCACGCTGTAGACCTTGTGCGTCGTACCGTAGCGCACGTGTATGGCTACTGTGTTAAGACCTGTTAGCCAAGTAGCGGATGTCCCGCTTGTATGCGACAGGCCGTTAACTGTGATTGTTGCGGTCGCCTTGGGTTCGCACAGCGTGACTGTTACTTTGTTCGTTGCGTCACTCGTGTTGGCTGTGTAACTGGTTTTCTCCGGATCAAACTCCGGTACCAGTTGTAGCGTCCCTATCGCCAGCCCCGACAAGGACGCTCCTAAGGGTTTGCGACGTCCGGCGCGAATACGACGTCATTAGGAGCGGGCGGCGCGGCTGCCAATCCCTGGTCAATAGTGAGCCCGACAAAGGCCTCGCCAAAGACCGGACGACCGTCATACCGGGCCGTGCCCTTGAACAGCGTGTTGTCCTGGACGAACTGGGCGTGTTCGGACTGTGCCAACTGAATACCCTTGCGCTCAGCCAGGAGATACAACGAGCCGTACCCGCCAATGATGTGGTTGTTCGGGATGAAGTCAAGTAGCACGGCTTCTCCGCCGATGACGGGAACCGTGTTCTGTACACCCGCCACAACCATGCCGGCGGCGTTGAAGTTGATGGCTTTCGACTGCAGGGTCCTATAGGTCTGGGTGTTCATGGCCCAGAACAGCCTGCCGTCGCTGTAGTTGGCCCTGACAACGCCCAATTTGAGGATCAGGTCCGCAAAGAACGCATTCGGGGTGGTGGCTGTCTTGTCGATGGCCACCAGATGAGTGTCGTGGAGATCGGTCCACGCAGGCTCCCTGTTGCCCCAGTATGCCGGTTGGGCGATTTCGGCAAGACGGGTCACGATACCGACAGGCATCTTGACGCCGGTTCCGTACAGGATAGCCTTGTCCAGCGCAAGACCGATGCCCTGAGCGATAGCGGTCAGGACCTCGTCGGCCAGATTTAGATCGCTATCCTCGATGGTGGAGTTCGGGATCGGGAAGTAGCTCCCAACTTTGTACCCATCCACCTGCAATTGGTTGAATACCAAAGTTGCCTCGTTGAGGGTAGCCACCATCTCAGTCCAGATGCCCTCCGGAATGGCACCGACGATGTTCTGCCGAGCAACACCGCCAACCGGGCGCAAATTGACCTTGGATATGAGTTTGCTGTATCTATGGAGGTTGTCCCGCAACAGCCCGAGCAAGACGTCGGGGATTGTCAAGTCCGCACCGGTAACCGCTCGCTTTTCCCCGATCAAGCCTCGTACACGCGTCAGAAACTCCCTGACGTCTTCTCTCGCCACAAGAGCCGACCGCTTCTGGATGTCCATGCCGCGGAAGACACTGTTAGTTCTCATCCGAGCCTCTCCTCCTTGAGACGATTTCTCTCTGCCTTCGTCGCCCTTGGTTTCCGGGGCGGGGTCGGTGGGTTTCGGCTCCTTTTCGGCCAGTTGTTTTATCTCGCCTTCAAGAGCCGCTATCTCTCCTTCGAGCTTCGATTTCTTCTCGGCCAGTTCAGCCTTTTCGGCCGCTACCTTCTCAACCTCTTCCTCGACGACCGACAGTTCCTCATCGGTCTTGGCCTCATCTATCGAGCCCTCCAGTGCCTGCGAGCGCTCCTGCAGTTTCTTCTCCTCTTCGGCCAGCGCCGCAAGAGCCTCCTTACGCTGGTCGATTTTCTTCCGGAGCATCAGGATCTTTAACACGCCGTCTCAACCTCTCTTTCAGAGCGTTTTTCCTCTGTTCAAGTTGCCGTTGCCTGTGCTGCTCAAACTCTGCCTTGCGGGCCTGAACCCCGGTATCCTCATAGGCGGGGAAGGTGGCTATACTGACCTCCCAAAGTTTCACCTCCTCCAAGGTCCACTTGACCGTACCGTCGTCCCGCCAGTCCGTG
>DUUV01000044.1 GCA_012841375.1 Candidatus Fermentithermobacillaceae bacterium | reverse complement strand
CTCCCCGGGTGAGGAGAGTGTCCAGTACTTGGTGGCCGGTTTGACCGGTGAAGCCGCTGGTAGCCGCTCTTGCCAGCGCCTGGATGGGTGCGCCCTGGGTGGCAAAGGCCGAAAGCGCGGAGATCAAGACCCCCGCAGCCAGCGAGGGGAGAGCCGGCGTCTTCCTGACTGACAATGCGAGTATCGTCAGGGCAGGCAACAGGGTGAGTGGCCCGAGGTTGAAACTGGTTTCCAGGCTGGCTTTTAGCGATTGGATGGAAACCGGGTCGACTCGACCTCCTGCGCCCAGCCCCAGGAAGTAGAAGGCGACGACAGAGATAGCCAGCGACGGGACTGTGGTGAACATCATGGAATGGATGTGCTCGTAGACGGTTGTGCCCGAGACTGCGGGCGCGACATTGGTTGTGTCCGACAAAGGAGACATCTTGTCGCCGAAGTAGGCGCCTGAGACGATTGCCCCGGCCATAAGCGGCGCAGGTATGCCGCTCGCTTCAGAGACGCCCATCAAGGCGATGCCCAACGTGCTGATGGTCCCGAAGGACGTCCCGGTGGCCGTTGAGGCGACTGCTGCCAAGAGGCACGCCGCGGGCACAAGGACTCCCGGCGAGAGCCACGATAACCCGTACCAGATGAGAGTTGGGATGGTCCCTCCGACCAGCCAAAGGCCGACGATCATCCCTACCAAGAGGAGGATGCTAATGGCAGGCAGCCCGTCTTGAACGCCTTGGAAAAGAGCCGCCTGAATGCGGTCCCACTTGAGACCGGAGAGGCTAGCGGCGACGCATGCGGTAGCCGTCCCGAGAAGGACGGGGAGGTGCATTCCCGCGCCCAGACGGAGCGACACCAAAAGGACGGCGACTGCCGAACCGAACGTGGCCAGAGCCCTGCCTAGAGAAGGTGTTTCTTCCAAGATACCACCTCATTTCTGTTCAATCTCTCCGGTCTCGTCAGGTTGTCTGTGGTCCCTAAACAAAAACCCCATCCCTTGCGAGGGACGGGGTTGTGGCCCGCGGTACCACCCTTGTTGGTTGGAACCCACTCATGAGGCACGGTGATCGGACGTCCGACACGATGCCCTCTTCCAGGTAACGGTGGAAGCTCCGCCTGAGCCTACTGCCGCCCCGGAGGGGGCGGGTTCAACCGGTGGCTCCGAGGTGTATTTCACCTGACCTCTCGTCCCGGTTTCACCTAACCCGGGCTCTCTGCGCGAGGGGCAGCAGGCTACTTCTCCTCTTCATAGCCGCATGAGATTGTTGTACGAGTTGTAGCACCGATCGGCTCGTTCGTCAAGAGGCAGTGGCCGCTGGACCGATTGCTGTGGGCTCGACGAGAGTACGCTGGAGGTTTCCTTGAGCCGGTTTGCCACTGAGTTTTTGGCGTCTTGGTGCGGGCGCATGGGTCTGCCTATGCGGCAGAATCGGATCCATCCAGCAAAAAATGCCAGATGGGTTCAGCCTATCCGGCAAGACCTGCGAAACAGGCTCTGACTAGGCTCTGAAAACGAAGGCAAGTGCCCAAGACCCTCCTCATAGACATGAGTGAGGGGGAGTAGGGAGTGCTGAGGAAGATCAGGCAGGATATCGCGGAGATTCTTGAGCTCCCCTTGGACGTGAGCCTGGACTTACCGAAAATTGTCATCGTCGGGGAACTTGGAGTCCTTATCCAAAACCATCGGGGCCTCATCCAATACTCGCCGGAGCGTATCGTAGTCGGAATCGGTCAGGGCCAGATAGCGGTGGCCGGCGATTCGCTGAAGATAAGCGAAGTCAACCAGGAAGACATGATTGTGAGGGGCCGTATCAAGACCGTTCAGATGTCCACCTAAATTCTGCGCCGGGAGGTTGCCCGTTGCCCCTAGCGAAGGCCGGCTACTGGTTCAAAGGGTATGTGCTGGTGGAAGTCGGCGGCAAAAACCCCGAGCGGCTGGTAAACTTATGCCTGATCGCAGGGTTTCCGGTCTGGGGGTTTTCCGCGGGCGACGGTTCGGTTTTTTTCTACACGACCCTGCCCAAATACCGGGGCATTCGCAAGCTGGCCAGGAGGGCGAGATGCGTCCCCAGGGTCCGGCGCCGGTTTGGGCTTCCTTTCATCATGTCAAGAGTCAAGAAGAGACCTCTATTTCTACTGATGGCGGCCCTCATGCTGGCCGGACTCATCTACATGGCCGGCGGAACATGGTCTATCCAGGTGAAAGGGAACGAGACCGTGTCCGAGAGGGATATCCTATCGACGGCGGCATCGGCAGGACTCACCCCCGGGGCGAGGAAAAGCACCCTGTCTCCTTCCGCGATCGAAGCCGCGCTACTCACCGAGCATCCGGAACTCACGTGGGCATATGTCCATTTCCAAGGTACTCTCGCCGTCATTGAGGTAGTGGAGAAGACCAGGCCCGCCGGCGAACTCCCCGGAGACGTCGTGGCCGTGAAAGACGGCGTGGTGACGTCGGTGTTGGTTTTGTCGGGCACACCCCTTGTCCAGCCAGGCCAGACGGTAAAAGCAGGCGACACACTTATCGCAGGGTCACCCGGCGATGCCAGGACGGGCGCCCGGGGGACGGTCGTGGCCCTCACATGGTACGAGGTCTACAGAGAGACGGACCTCTACGACCCGATCCCCGTGCGCACGGGGAGAAAGACCGAGGTGAAAGTCCTCCGGCACGGCATGACCGAGACCGTGCTGGCGGGCAAGCACAACATATTCGAATGGTATGAAGTCGAGGATTACCCCGAGTTCACCCTATTCAGAGGCACGTCAAGGGAGCTTACGCTCTTGAGTCGGATTTTCTACGAGACGGAGTGGGTGCCCCAGAGGATCACGCAGGAAGAAGCTCTCTCGATTGCGAAGCGAGAAGCCATGGAAGTCATAGAAAGGGAATTGCCATCGTCTGCTGAATTGGTAGACTTAAGTTATGAGACCCTGACGGTGGAAGAAGGCGTCATCGCAGTAAGGCTCGTGGTTTCGGCTGAAGAGGAGATCGGCGGAGTGAGGCCGTGGCCTCTGACAACTGATCCGGATGGAGGTTGATCACCTAACTTGCCGTCACAAGACAACCACATTGTCTTCGAGATCTCGGACAACGGTGAGATGTTCCGGCTGTTCGGTTCCTATGATGAAAACCTCGCGTTATTGGAAGACAGTCTCGACGTGAAGATCGTCGCTCGTGGGAAAAACCTGGCCGTGTACGGAAGCGATGAAAACCTTGAAACGGCCAACACGGTACTCAAGCACCTATTGAGTCGCGCAAGATCCGGCCAGAAGGTGACGACCCAAGACGTGCGTTACGCCGTTAGGGCAGTCCGGGAAGGCAACGAGCTTACGGAGTACGGAGACACGATCCTGGTGAACGTGCGGGGCCGGCCCATCGGACCGCGTACCCAGGGCCAGAAGGAGTATATCAAGGCCATCAAAGAAAACCCGCTGGTATTTGGCATAGGACCGGCAGGGACAGGCAAGACGTACATCGCCGTTGCCATGGCCGTGGCGGCTTTCAAGAAGAAGGAAGTCGACCGGATAATTCTGACCAGGCCTGCTGTGGAAGCAGGAGAGAGGCTTGGGTTCTTGCCCGGCGACATCCAGGAGAAGGTGAACCCGTACCTCAGGCCCTTGTACGACGCCCTTTTCGATGTCCTGGGCCTTGAGACGTTCCAGAAGTACATGGAGAAAGGACTCATTGAGGTAGCGCCCTTGGCGTACATGAGAGGGAGGACTCTGGAGTCGGCTTTCGTCATATTGGATGAGGCTCAGAACACGACCCCTGAGCAGATGAAGATGTTTCTCACGAGAATGGGGCTCAACTCAAAGGCCGTCGTTACCGGAGACATAACACAGATCGACCTCCCCAAGGGAACGTATTCGGGACTTGAGCAAGTTAGAATAGTGTTGAGAGATGTGGCGGGTGTTGGCATAGTGTACTTGTCCGACAGAGACGTGGTCCGTCACGAACTGGTATCACGTATCATAAGGGCGTATGAGAAGTACGAAAAAGAGGGCTGGACGGAGGAGCCGAGAGGATAGTGGGAGCAAAGCCTGGCAGAGAGGCAAGAGCGAAGAATAGGGATGTCCCGACGCTTCAGGCGATCTTGAGCGGGGCAGCCAAGTTCCGGCGTGAGATAGCGTGGGGAGTTGTAGCTTTCGTCGTTATCTTTATGACGTTTTTTGTCTCGCTTATGCCGCAGCCCGTCCGCGTTCTAGTTGGCGACGTGTCCGCAGTCGACATCAAGGCGCCCAGAGAAGTCATCGATCTGGCCGCCACCGAGGTCCTTCGGGAGGAAGCCGCAGCCAACGTGCCCGAGCAGTGGGAGAAGGATCCTAAAGTCTTGGCCGATCTGAAGACCCAGGTTGCCACGTTCCGCGAGGCAGTGGCCGCGCTTCAGGCGGGCACCCCGACGACCCAGGAGATCATCGGGTCGCTCCGCCCCTTCCTGAGCCCGTCCATGTCAGACTCCGACATTATCGCCCTTCCTGCCTCCCAACCTGAACTCTTGGATGCGGGAGCCGTAAAGCTCACGGAAACGCTTGAGGCAGCTCTCTCCGCGGGAATCAAGTCCGAGAATTTGGCGGCGGTCAGGTCCGGCATGGTGTCCGACCTGAATACCGACTCTGAGATTCCGGCACATATAGCCAAGGCTCTGGGCTCTTTTGTCGAGAAAAACCTGAAGGCCAACTGGGTCCTGAACGAGGAGAGCACCGAAAGGGAAAGGCGCAAGGCGGTAGAGGCTGTAGAACCTGTCCGCATCAGGCGGGGGCAGTTCATAGTCCGCGAAGGTGACATCGTGACCGAGGACCAGATGGCCCTTCTCGTAGAGTTGGGCATGGTGGGACCGAGAGTCCGGTTTTCCGCTGTTGCGGGGGCGTTCCTCATGTCCACGCTGGTCCTGGGGGTCATCTACGTATACCTCCGGGTGCACCATCCAGAAGTTTTTGAATCGGGGAAGCTGGCCGTCTTAGCATCGGTGCTGATGGTCAGCGTCGTGACCACCGGAGGCATGGCGGCGTTCACCGGGTTCCTGATCCCCGCCGCGACCGGCGTGCTCTTAGTATCTTCCCTCTTCGACCGGCGCTTCGGGGCGCTTTTTGGCGCATGCATGACCTTGGTGACAGGTACCGTCACCGGTTTCGACGTGAGGTTTATGGCTCTCTCGCTGGCGGGGGGGCTTACCGCAAGCCTGGTACTCAGGGCCGATTGGAACAGAATGCACTTTGTGCGGGCAGGTTTTGTGGTCGCCCTGGCAAATACCGCCACTTACATCGGACTGGGGCTCACCGGCACGGTGCCCCTTGACGACATCTTGTCGTGGCGCGACATGCTCATGGTGATGATCAACGGCCCGTTCTCGGCGGTCTTGGCTGTAGGCCTATTGCCTCTCTTTGAAGCCGCCTTCGGCATCATCACTCCCATAAAGCTCCTCGAGCTCTCCAATCCGGAGCACCCGCTCCTTCACCGGCTCCTATTGGAGGCGCCCGGCACTTACCACCACAGCATCATGGTGGCCAACCTGGCGGAAGCCGCTGCCATGGCCATCGGAGCCGACAGCCTGCTGGCCCGTGTGGGGGCGTACTACCATGACGTAGGCAAGATTAAGCGCCCGTACTTCTTCACTGAGAATCAGATACAGGGCATGGACAACCCTCACGACAAAATGAGCCCGACACTCTCGGCCACGGTTATCATGTCCCACGTGAGAGACGGTGTCGAACTCGCCAAAGAACACAAGGTGCCGGCCGTGATAAGGGATTTCATCTCCGAACATCATGGGACGATGCTGGCGTCCTTCTTCTACAACAAGGCTACGGAAGGCACAGGCGGCAAAGACGCCAGGGTTCCCGAGGAGTGGGACTTCAGATATGAAGGACCGAGGCCCCGCACCAAGGAAACGGCCGTTGTGATGCTCGCAGATGGCGTGGAGGCCGCCACTCGCTCCATATCGAAACCCACTCCCGCGAGAATAGAGTCGCTGGTGCGCAAGATGATAAACGACCGCCTTTTCGACCACCAGCTTGACAGGTGCGACCTTACTCTGAAAGAGCTGGACACGGTCACCGAAACCTTCACCAAGGTGCTTGCGGGCATATTCCACACGAGGATAGAATATCCCGAGCAGAAAGGTAAGTAGGGTGTGAGCGGAGGGCTGACTGTGCCGGTCCTAGTTGAGTTCGCGACCGAAACCGATCTTTCCACCGCGGAAAAGGCCAAGATGTCCGACCTTGCCGTGGAGCTGGTCTGCATGTGTCTTGAGCGCGAGGGCCGCGGAGACCGCCGGTGGGAAGTCTCGGTCCTCTTCACGTCCGACGCGTTCATCGCCGAACTCAACAGGGAGTACAGAGGTATAGACGGTCCTACGGATGTATTGTCCTTCGCCCTGTCAGAAGGCGAGGACTCAGGTTTCAACGAGATAGAGGGAATGCCGGATGTGCTGGGCGACATTGTGATCTCACTGGACACGGCCCGTGCCCAGGCCCGGAGCGCCGGGAAGACCCTCGAGGAAGAGATCGGACTCCTCCTTACTCACGGCACGCTGCATCTCCTGGGATATGATCACGACACGCCTCCGAAAGAGGCGGCAATGTGGGGGCGCCAGGACGAGATCTTGAGCGCCCACTTCAGCGGGAAACGGACGTGAGGCCCCGCCGTCCGCCTTTTCGGCCCGTGATAATGAGTTTCGTCCACGCTATCGAAGGTCTGTCCTACGTCTACCTGACCCAGAGGAACATGCGTATTCACGTCTGCGCGGCCGCTTTGGTCGGCTCCGCCTGCATCGCCTTGGGGGTCGGGAGAGTTGAGGTCCTTATGGTCGTGCTGGCTATCGCCGGAGTCCTTGTAGCCGAAGTGGTGAATACTCTCACCGAGTCCATGGTGGATATCCTCGAGCCCCGCTATCACCCGGCCGTCAAGGTGGTCAAGGACGTGGCCGCCGCGGGAGTGCTTATCGCGTCCCTATTCGCCGTCTTGATCGGTGCAGTGGCTTTCTACCCGGCTCTACTGGAACTCCCCGAGAGGCTGGCGGGTCTCGTCAGCGAACGCCTAGCCCTGTTTCTTGCGTATCTGTGTGTCGCCGTAGTCCCGTCCGTGGTGGGGTTGTTCTTCGTTGAGTTCCGCTTCCCGAAAGGCACCAGGCCCGGGTTGGGCGAAGATGGCGTAGAGGGGGGCGCCTGATGCTATACCAGACCGAAGGCATTGTGCTTTCCTCAATGGACCTCGGCGAAGACGACAGGATAGTCTCCATATTGACCGCCCAGAAAGGCCTGGTTAGAGCCGTGGTACGGGGAGCCCGCAAGCCCACCGGAAGACTGGCTGCGGTCACCCAGCCGTTCTGCCGCGCAGACTTCCAGCTCTACGGCCGGTCGTCGTTGGACAGGGTGATCCAGGTCTCGCTCCTGGATTCCTACCCCGGGATAGTCGGAGACTACGCCAAGGTCGTGTACGCCAGTTACCTGGCAGAGGTCGTGTCGGGCCTCATGCCCGAACACGAGAGGAACCCCGGCGTCTACCGCCTCTTTCTGGCCATCCTTGACAGCATCAAGGAGTCCAACGAGCTGTGGACTGTCGCCAGGTGGGCGGAGCTTCGCCTCTTGAGGAGCGCCGGGTTCTTGCCGTCCTTTGACGGTTGCTCGAGCTGCGGCCGGTCTCTCGCCGGCAGCGTCTATTTCTCGCCTCAGGCAGGCGGAGTCTTGTGCGGCGCGTGCCGGGCCGAGACTACAACCGGAGAGATGTTGATGCCGGTTTCTTCGGGCAGCGTAAAGACCCTTTCACTCATTGCCGCTTCTGCGGACCGTCCCAACATTGTAGCGAGAGGTAAGGTCAGGGACGAAGCCGCCCTTGTGATGCGGGAGTACATAGCTCAAGTCCTCGGCAAACGGCCTAAATCCCTATCCCTTGTGGAAAGGCTAGAGGAGGAAGGCTCGTAGAGGAGTGAGCAGGATATGGCATTTGTCCTAGAGAAGATACGCCCAATACGGAGGGGCCGGAGAGAGGCCTCAAGAAGCGCCGGAAAGACCGTCATTGAAAGGCTGGGAAGGCTGGCCGTGGCTACCCTGAGAAGGGGAAACCGGAGCCGGATTGTGGTCAGCACGGAGAACGAGGTGATCGTGAACACCCCGGTCACGGCAGGGATTCTGGCGGCCCTGGCTTCGCCGCGTCTCTTCCTCCTGGGTTTGACGGCCGTTCTTCTCAGCCCGTGGGAAATCGATGTGCTGAGGCCTGAAAGTCTGGGTGAGTTGGACTAGTGTGCGATGAGCCGGTGTTCTCCGGCTCTCCGGCGCGGGAAGGAGTTTTCTTAGAGTGGGGAAGTTCCTCTATTTGCGCGAAGTCATATCGGCTCTGCAGGATTTCTGGTTTGAGAAAGGTTGTTTCATAGGCGAGCCCTACGACATGGAAAAAGGGGCCGGCACGTTCAACCCTTTCACGTTCTTCAGGGTCTTGGGTTCCGAGCCGTGGAAGATGGCGTATGTCGAGCCGTGCAGGCGGCCTACCGATGCCCGTTACGGGGACAACCCGTACCGCGCGGGTTACTACTTCCAGTTTCAAGTCATACTGAAGCCGCCGCCTGACATGGTGGTCGAGTTGTATATCGAGTCGCTGGAACGCCTCGGTCTTAGGCGCACGGATCACGATATCCGGTTCGTGGAGGACAACTGGGAGTCACCGACTCTGGGCGCTTCCGGGCTGGGTTGGGAAGTATGGCTGGACGGAAACGAGATCACCCAGTTCACCTACTTCCAGGAGGTTGGCGGTATCCAGGTGAAGCCCATATCCTGCGAGATCACTTACGGCTTGGAACGTCTGGCGGCCTACATCCAGGGAAAGGGCAGCATGTGGGATGTCGAGGTGTCGCCGGGATTGTCCTACAAGGACGTGTATCTTGAACAGGAGAAGCAGTTCTCCGCCTACGGTTTTCTCCATGCCGACACAGACCTTTTGAGGACCCAGTTCGACCAGTGGGAAGCGGAGTGCCGGCGGCTCCTCAAAGAAGCGGTTTTCCTGGCAGCCTACGATTGCGCCCTCAAGTGCTCTCACCTTTTCAACCTGCTGGACGCAAGGGGAGCCCTCTCTGTCTCTGAGAGGCAGAACTACATATTGAGGGTTAGGGCAATGACGAGAGACTGCGCCAAAGCTTACGTGAAGTCCAAGGAGGTGCCTTCCGGTGACAGGTGACTACCTCCTGGAGATCGGATCAGATGAGATCCCGGCCCGTTATCTTCCGGGCGCCATCACAGACCTGAAGCACAGGGCAGGCGAGGCTTTCCGCGCGGCCCGTCTCACGTTCGGCGACATCGAGACCTATGGGACTCCGCGAAGGCTCGTGCTCTACGTACGGGATCTTTCTGCCGTGAGCGCAGACGCGGCGTCGCGGGTAAGGGGGCCCTCCAGGAAGGCTGCCTACGACGCGGAAGGGAACCCGACCAAGGCTCTCTTGGGTTTCTGCCGGTCGCTGGGCATGGACCCCGCGGAGGTAACCCTGGAGGGCGAACCGGGCAGCGAGTATGTCTACGGAGTGAGGCGCGAGAAAGGCCGGCCCATTTCGTCCGTGCTCCCGGAAATCATCCCCGGTGTGGTCATGGGGATAGATTGTCCCCATCCCATGCGGTGGGGAGATGAGAATTGGCGTTGGTTCAGGCCTATCCGCTGGGTGGTGAGTCTCTACGACACCGAAGTGGTGCCCCTCACCCTGGCCGGCAGGACCGCAGGACGGACGACCTACGGTCATCGCTCTCTTCACCCCAAAGAAGCCTACATCCCGTCCGCCCGGGAGTATTTCAGGGCGGTATCGGCCGCTTTCGTGGAGGTGGACGGCGAAAAGCGGAAGGCTAAGATACTTGAGGAGGCCCGGCGGCTCTCGGCCGCGGAAGGCGGCCAACCGTTGGTTGACGATGAGCTCCTGTCTGAGGTCACTTCCCTCTCCGAATACCCGTCACCGTTCCTGGGGCGGTTCGATGAGAGGTACCTGTCCCTGCCCAAGGACGTCCTGATCACGTCCATGCGTCACCACCAGAGGTATTTCCCCGTTGTCGGGCATGACGGAACCCTGCGCCCGGCCTTTGTGGGGGTGAGGGACGGCGACCCTCTGGTTGGCATTGACACGGTCAGGACAGGGAACGAGTGGGTACTTCGCGCCAGGCTGGAGGACGCCGCGTTCTTCTTTGACCAGGACCGGAGAGTCTCGCTGCGCGACAGGCTTCCCCAGTTGGAGGGAGTCCGTTTCGTCAAGAACGCCGGAAGCATGCGGGACAAGGCCGGGAGGATGGAACGGATCGCCGCCTCGTTGGCCCCCGTTGCCGGGCTGTCGACAGAGGAGGCGAAAGCGGCCCGCGAAGCGGCCATCTTGGCAAAAGCCGACCTTCTCACATCGATGGTGCGTGAATTCCCTGAGCTCGAGGGCATCATGGGTGGTCAATACGCAGAGTTGGAGGGCCTCCATCCGTTGGTGGCCCGGTCCATCGCCCAGCACTATATGCCCAGAGGCGCCAGAGACGACATCCCCGAACGGGGCGCTCCTTCCATCGTAGCCCTGTCCGACAAACTCGATACCCTTGCTGTTTCTTTCGCTCTCGGCATCGAGGTAAGCGGCTCTCAGGACCCTCTGGGGTTGAGGAGGAATGCCTTGGGAGTTGTCGGCATCGTGACGGGCCACGGCTACGACCTTACGATGGACGATTTGACCTCGCTTCCCTTGAGACTTGCGGCGGAGGTCGTGAGCGACCCGTCTCCCGACGCCAAGGCTAGGATGGTCGACTTTCTGAAAGCCCGTTTGGAGGCGGTGCTCCTCGAACGCGGGATTCCGGTGGACGTCGTGAGAGCGGTCTTGTCAGGGGGCGAGACCAGACTCGCCCGTGCCGAGGATATGGTCAAGGCCATTGCGGACCTGGCAGGCACTCAGGAACTTGCCGATTTGGTGGCCGGCTGGCGTCGCGTCGGAGTCTTGGGGAAACAGGCCACTTCGCGGCAGGTGAACGAGACGCTCCTCAGGGATGACGCGGAAGTGGCGCTGCACAAGGCGGTCCTGGAGAGGCGCGAGGGGTTCGTGAAGGCCTTCGAGTCCCACGATTACGCCGGATACCTGGGGCTTCTTCTTGACCTCAAGCCTTATATTGACAGGTGTCTGGACAACGTGCTTATTATGGCTGAGGACTCATCCTTGAGACAAAACAGACTGGCCCTTCTAGGCTCGGTGGCCGGTTACTGGAGTGACTATGCCGATTTCTCCTTGTTGAAATCGCTTGTCCCCAGCGGTTAAAATAGCCTGGGCACGAAGGACGATCCGCCGCCGGGCTGCGGGCGGCGTCGATTTTGGCAAGCAAACCGAAATACATAGGGGGCGTTACTGTGGCACCAAAGTTGGTCTACCGGTTCGAGGAAGGCGGAGAGAATATGCGCTCTATCCTCGGCGGGAAGGGCGCCGGGCTGGCAGAGATGACCCGTATAGGTCTTCCGGTGCCTCCCGGATTCACCATCTCCACCCAAGCCTGCATTGAATACTACAAGCAGGGCAAGAAGCTGCCTCCGGGCCTGTGGGAAGAGGTCGAAGAGCACGTAAAGGGCCTTGAGAAGGCCACGGGCAAGGAGTTCGGCGGCAAGACCAATCCTCTCTTGGTCTCCGTTCGTTCCGGCGCGGTCATCAGCATGCCGGGCATGATGGACACGATTCTGAACCTGGGTCTCAACGAGGACAGCGTGCAGGGCCTGTACGCGCAGACCAACGACATGAGGTTCGCCTTGGACTGCCACAGAAGGTTCATGCAGATGTTCGGCGACGTTGTCCTGGAAGTGGACCACGACGTATTTGAGGAGATACTCGTCAAGCAGCGGGAAGCCGAGAAGGTCAAGTTCGACTATGAGATCTCGGTGGAAGGCTTGAAGAAGGTCATCGCCGGATACCGCGAGGCCGTGAAGGAGAAGGCCGGCATCGAGTTCCCCGACGACCCTATGGAGCAGCTCAAGATGGCCGTCGAGGCAGTGTTCCGGTCTTGGAACAACGAGCGCGCCATCGTCTACCGGAAGATCAACAAGATAGCCGATGACTTGGGTACCGCGGTGAACGTGCAGATGATGGTATTCGGGAACATGGGTTTTGACTCGGGCACAGGGGTCATGTTTACGCGCAACCCGTCAACCGGTGAAAACGTGTTGTACGGCGAGTATCTTGTGAACGCTCAGGGCGAAGACGTGGTGGCCGGTATCCGTACCCCCAAGCCTATAGCCCAGATGCCTGAGGACCTCCCCAACACGTTTGAGGAGCTCAAGAGAGTGGCCGCCGTCCTGGAGGACCACTACAAAGAGATGCAGGACATGGAGTTTACCGTAGAGCACGGCAAGCTCTACATGCTCCAGACCAGGACCGGAAAGAGAACCGCTGCCGCCTCGCTTGAGATCGCGCGGCAGATGGTGAAGGAAGGCCGCATCGACAAGAGAGAAGCGGTGAAGCGTGTCAAGCCCGATGAAGTCGGCCGCATGCTCCACAGGGGAGTCGATCCCAACGCCAAGCTAGAGGTGGCCGGAGAGGGTCTCCCGGCGTCTCCCGGAGCCGCCATCGGGACCGTGGTATTCAACTACAAGAAGGCCGAAGAGATGGGCTCGGCAGGCCAGAAGGTCATTCTTGTGAGACCTGAGACCAAACCCGAGGATATGCCCGGTCTCATCTACGCCCAGGGAGTGCTGACCTCACGCGGCGGCATGACCTGCCACGCGGCGGTTGTAGCACGCGGCATGGGCAAACCGGCGATTGTAGGCTGCGACGATCTCCATCTGGACATCGAGAACGGGAAGGCTACCATCGGAAAAGCCGAGATCAAAGAAGGCGACGTCATCTCCATCGACGGTTCTACCGGCAATGTATACATCGGTCCGGTTCCCCTGGTTGAGCCGAGCGTGAGCGGGGCTTTCCAGGAGATCCTGGAGTGGGCCGACGAGATCAAGCGTCTGGGCGTCAAGGCCAACGCCGACACTCCTCAGGACGCCAAGAAGGCTCGCGAACTGGGCGCCACCGGGATCGGTCTTTGCAGGACGGAGCACATGTTCATGGCCGCCGACAGGCTTCCCGTGGTCCAGGAGATGATCATGGCCACCAGTGTGGAGGAACGGAAGGCCGCCCTTGACAAACTCCTTCCTATGCAGGAGAGCGACTTCTACGAGATCTTGAAGGCCATGAAAGGTTACACGGTAACCATCAGGCTTTTGGACCCGCCGCTTCACGAGTTCCTGCCGTCCACCGAGGAACTGGCGGTCAAGCTCGCGGAGATGAGGTACCAGAAGGCCTCTGCAAGCGAGATCGCCAGAGTTGAGAACACCTTGCGAATGGCCAGGGAGCTCCACGAAGCCAACCCCATGATGGGCCTCAGAGGGTGTCGTCTGGGCATTCTGTGGCCCGAGATCTACGAGATGCAGGCCAGGGCCATTTTCCAGGCCACTGCCCGCCTCTTCAAAGATGGGTTCACCGACGTCAAGCCTGAGGTCATGATCCCCCTCGTAGGAGAGGCCAACGAGCTAGAGCTGAACCGGGAGATGGTCGTGAGGATCGCTCAGGAGATCCGCGAGGAGAGCGGTATGGACTTCCCCATCGTCGTCGGGACAATGATCGAGCTGCCTAGGGCTTGTCTCACCGCCGACGAAATAGCTAAGCATGCCGAGTTCTTCTCTTTCGGGACCAACGACCTCACCCAGATGACTTTCGGCTACAGCCGGGACGACGCCGAGGCCAAGTTCCTGCACATGTACCTCGAACAGAAGATACTCAAAGAGAACCCGTTCCAGGTGGTTGACAGGAAGGGCGTAGGCAAACTGATGGATATGGCCGTGAAACTGGGCAGGGCGACCCGGCCGGATCTGGTCATCGGTATCTGCGGAGAGCACGGAGGCGATCCCGAATCGGTCGAGTTCTGTCACATCGTTGGACTGGACTACGTGTCTTGCTCGCCGTTCAGGGTACCCGTAGCCAGGTTGGCCGCGGCTCACGCCGTGCTCAAGAACGGATAGGGAAGATCCTTTGAAGTAGGGAAAAGCGGGAGAGACTCCGAATATGTTGCTCGGAGTCTCTCTTTTTATTGGAGGATAGCCGGATGAGCGAGTTCCACGGGCACGGGATCAGGGAGAAGACGGAGGAGTATGAGGCGAGGACTCTGTCGCCCGTGGCCGTCCTTTCCTCAAAGTCCCGGGGCAGGCTCGTCGAGGAGGAGCCGTGCCCTGTCCGGACGGTCTTCCAGAGAGACCGGGACAGGATCATTCACTCAAAGGCGTTCAGGCGGCTGAAAGACAAGACCCAGGTATTTCTCGCTCCTGAAGCGGATCACTACCGGACCCGCCTAACCCACACGCTTGAGGTATGCCAGATCGCGCGGACCATCGCCAGGGGCCTCAGGCTCAACGAGGACCTGACCGAAGCCATCGCGTTGGGGCATGACCTGGGGCATACACCTTTTGGTCACGCAGGCGAAGAAGTGCTGGACCGCATCCATCCCGGCGGCTTTGCCCATAACCTGCAGTCTCTGCGGGTGGTGGATGTCCTTGAAGACGGCGGACTGAACCTCACGTGGGAAGTGAGAGACGGCATCAAATGCCATCCGTGGAGGGAGACCCCGTCCACCGAAGAAGGGCGGTGTGTCCAGTTGGCGGACCGCATCGCTTACGTGAACCACGATATCGATGACGCCATCCGGGGAGGCGTGCTGAAACCTGAAGACCTTCCGTCAGATGCCGTGGGGATTCTCGGAAAGACCCACGGGAAGCGGATCAACACCCTCGTGACCGCCGTGATCGGCGAGAGCCTCGAGAAGGGCCGGCTTTCTCTCTCGGGTGACGTCTTGGAGGCGCTCACGGTCCTCAGACAGTTCCTTTTCGACCGGGTTTACATCGATTCCCCGGCAAAGAAGGAGGAGGACAAAGCAAAGGGAGTCGTCGAAGCTCTGTACCATTACTACTGCCGGCACCCGGAGATGATAGGCGGTTCGTACGCCGCCATAGCCGGTGTTGACGTGAGGGCCTGCGATTATGTTTCCGGGATGACCGACCGTTTCGCCATCGCCCAGTACCGGCTGGCGTTTGTTCCGTCTACCTGGGGATTGGACCCTTCCTGACGGTTGACGTACCGCTATCTGTGAGGTTTTGCCATGTCTAGGAACTTTATTGAGGATGACGTTGCCCGTGAAGTCAGGTTGCGTACAGACATCGTCGCCCTGATTTCGGAGTACGTGAAGCTCAGAAAGACGGGCAAGAACTATGTGGGCCTCTGCCCGTTTCACGAAGAGAAGACGGGCTCGTTTACCGTCGACCCGGACAAGCAGCTTTTTTACTGCTTTGGCTGTGGCACCGGGGGCAACGCGTTCACGTTTCTCATGAAGAGGGAAGGTCTTACCTTTCCTGAAGCCCTCGAAAAGCTTGCCCAAAGAGCGGGGGTGCGCCTGGAGCCCCGGCGAAGATCCGCTGCTCAGGAGGCCCGCAAGAAGGAGTACGGCAGGCTCCTGGATGCGCTGGAGTTCGCCCAGGCAAGGTTTCGAGAGATGCTCTACGCGTCCAGGGGAAGGGATGCCCTGAGCTACTTGGAGAAAAGGGGTCTCTCCCGGGAAACCATTGACAAGTTCGGTCTGGGATATGCGCCTAATGAGTGGGACTTCATCGCGACTGGGGCGAGACGAAGTGGGTTCAACCAAGCCGATTTCGCCAAGGCCGGGTTATTGTTGGAGCGGTCGGGCGGAGGATATTACGACAGGTTTAGGAACAGGGTGACTTTTCCCATCTGGGACGGAGGAGGCACCCTGATAGGATTCGGAGGCCGCGCGCTCGGAGACGAAAACCCCAAGTACCTGAACTCACCGGAGACTCCCGTGTTTCGAAAGGGCAGGGAGCTCTACGCTTTGAACCTTGCCAAGCCGGGGATCAGGCGCGCGGACAAGGTATGCGTGATGGAAGGCTATATGGATGTTATCACTTCCTACCAGCACGGAATAGACTATACGGTTGCGGGCATGGGCACCGCTCTTTCGCGGGAGCAAGCCCGGGCCCTCTTGCTCCTCACCGAGCACGTCTATCTGGTCTATGACCAGGATGAAGCCGGCAAGCGCGCCACTCGACGGAGTATTGAGGTCTTCAGGGACGCCGGCGGAAGGACCCAGATCGTATCGTTGCCCGGTGCCAAGGACCCGGACGTCTTCTTGAGGACTGAGGGACCCGCCGCTTTCGAGGGACTCTTGACGGAGGCCCTTCCCGACATGGAATTCATATATGACGAAGCGAGAAGAGAGAACGCCCATCTGGGGATGGAAGGGAAAATCCGTGTCCGCGACGCCATGGTCCCTGTGCTCGCTTCGCTCTCCAGCGACTTTGAGCTCTCGGCTTATATTGAGGAGTTTTCCAGGGATCTGGCGGTACCGAGAGAGTCTCTCGCCAAGGATGTCGAAGCGTACAGGAGAAAGGCTGAGCAGGCGAGAAAGTATAAACAGTCTCAAAACAGGGATACTACTGGTTATGACAACCAAAGGCAGCCTATTCCTGGCAGGGGCTCCAAAGAAGTCGAGACGCCTGCAGGAATAAAGCCGAGCGATATCGAAATTAGTGTGGTTCGCAGGAAGGCTGAAGAAGGAGTAATCCGTTGTCTCATAGAAAATCGAGGATTACTCGCCAGGACGATGGAAATTCTTGGGGACGAGGATTTTGCCGACCCTATCTGCAGAGAGTTGTTTAGGGTCCTCCAGGAAGGCTCATTGGACACGGTTGCCGATGAGAGAATTCAGACTCATGTGGCCGAACTGTGTCTCAGGTTTGGAGAGGTTCCGAAGGACTCGATTGAACGGATATTAAACGATTGTGTACGCAGACTGAGACGAGAGAGGTTAGAGGAGCTGCGTGAGACAATAGCGCTCGCTGAGCGTACCAAAGATCAGGCGACGCTCGTGAAAGCAAGCTTGGACTATCAACGATTGCTGAAGCAACTGAAATCTACAGGAGACGCGAGCGACGGTTCGGCGCTGTAGGTGTTCCCAGGAGGGAAGGGTTTTGAAAGAATTGCAGTCGGCGAATATTGACGCGATAAGAGAATTGGTCGTCAAAGGCCAGAAAAAAGGCTTTCTGACCTATTCGGAGATTGCCGACGCGCTCGGTCAGTTGGACCTTACTTCTCAACAGATCGATGACGTTTACAGACGTTTTGAGGATCTCGGGATTGAGGTCTTGAACGTGAAGCGGGGTCCTGGCGGCGAGGGTGCCGGAGACGGAGAGGCCGACGCCGACGATGAGGCACTGGAGTCGACGGAAACCGAAGCCCTTGATAAGGACTCCGACGAGGACATGCCTGAGGGAGAGCACGTGGACGAGCCTACGGAGATAGACCTGAGCGTTCCGGAAGGAGTCGCGTTGGACGACCCTGTCCGCATGTACCTCAAGGAGATAGGTCGGGTCGCCCTTTTGACCGCAGAAGAGGAAGTTGAGCTCGCGAAGCGGATGGAGATGGGTGACAAGCACGCCAAGAGCCGCCTGATCGAAGCCAACTTGCGTCTTGTGGTGTCTATCGCCAAGCGATATGTCGGCAGGGGGATGCATTTCCTTGACCTCATCCAGGAAGGCAACATGGGTCTCATCAAGGCGGTTGAGAAGTTCGAGTTCAGGCGGGGCTTCAAACTTTCAACCTACGCCACTTGGTGGATTAGGCAGGCCATAACCAGGGCCATCGCCGACCAGGCGCGGACGATCAGGATCCCAGTCCACATGGTTGAGACAATCAACAAGCTGATCAGGACTTCGCGCCACCTTATCCAAGAGCTGGGACGGGAACCCACCCCTGAGGAAGTGGCCGAGGAGATGGGGATCACCGCCGACAAGGTGAGGGACATCCTCAAGATAGCCCAGGAGCCGGTCTCTCTGGAGACTCCCATCGGTGAGGAAGAAGACAGCCATTTGGGTGACTTCATTGAAGACGAAGATGCGCCGGCTCCGGTCGACGCTGCCTCTTTCCTCCTTCTCAGAGAGCAGATAGAGAGCGTTCTCGATACGCTGAATGACAGGGAGCAGAGGGTTCTCAGGCTCAGGTTCGGTCTTGATGACGGGAAGGCCCGCACCCTCGAGGAAGTGGGCCGTGAGTTCGGCGTGACAAGAGAGAGGATACGGCAGATTGAAGCCAAAGCTCTCCGGAAGCTGCGCCACCCGCAGAGAAGCAAGAGGCTCAAGGACTATCTGGTATAACTCCCGCATGCTCGTCGACAAAAGCCCTCTAAAAAGGGGCTTTTTCTTCTTGTTGATGCTATAATCAATGGGCAAAATCCTGCGGGGGCGATTCTGACGAAACCAAAAACTGCGTCGTGTATCTCTATCTTCTGGAGCTTTTTCCTCATCGGTGCCTTTACTTTCGGCGGCGGCTGGGCCATGATCCCGCTCATCAAGAGAGAACTGGTGGAGCGGCGAAGATGGTTGGAAGACTCTGAGTTCGTCGACCTTCTGGCCATCGCTCAAAGCGGTCCCGGTCCCATCGCCGTCAACACAGCCACGGTCACCGGGTACAAGATGCGTGGGGTTCTCGGCTCTCTGTCAGCGGTTGCCGGCGCCGCCCTGCCATCGTTCCTGACCATACTCGCGTTCGCTTCGGTGCTGGTGAGATACAAGAGCGCACCTGTAATAGATGCCTTTTTCCGGGGGATGAGGCCGGCCATCCTAGGCCTGTTGGCAGCTGCCGTATGGCAGGTGGGCAAGGGCTCCATTAGGGAGCGGAGCGACCTATGGTTTGTGGCTGCCGGCGTGTTCCTGTTGTTCGTGCTCGGTGAGGGGCCGGTCGTCGCGGTCCTCATGTCGGGTCTCCTAGGGATATTGTCGGGCGTGTGGAACCGCCGTGGCGGCCGGCAAGAGGGCGAGACCCGCGGAGAGGCGCAGGGTTCAGACGAAGACTAGTCAAGGAGGACGCGACCTTTTGCTTTTCCAGCTCTTTCTCAGCTTTTTCAAGATCGGCGCCTTCAGTTTCGGCGGCGGTTACGCCATGATCCCGCTCATATCCACTGAGGTGGTCGATGTAAGGCAATGGCTCAGCATGGGAGAGTTCGTGGACGTTATAGCTCTTTCCCAGGCCACCCCGGGTCCCATCGCCATAAACTCTGCCACGTATGTCGGCTACAAAGTCAGCGGGTTCTGGGGCTCAGTTGCTGCCACGTTGGGGGTCGTCACACCTTCACTTGTGATCATGCTCATCCTCGGTTTTCTCTTCTACAGGTATCGCGGTCTCCCTTTGGTGAAAGACATATTCAAGGGAATCCGTCCGGTGGTAGTTGTCCTGGTCGCGGCGGCGGCATGGTCGGTGGTCCCGTCAACGTTGACCGGGGTTATCCCCGGCGCCGTGGCGGCCGTTTCGGCAGTCCTGATCCTGCGTTTTCGCAAAGACCCTGTGATGGTGCTATTAGCGGCCGGAGCGCTGGGACTCATCCTCTACCTGTGATCGGCGGCACGCCCAAAGGCGTTTCCCAGGGGTGGGTTTCCTATCCACATAGGGATATAATGGGGGCGCCACCCTCTCTTTTCTGAGATGGGCGGCACCACGACAGGAGGAGGTAGATTCCATGCTACGGGTAGGAGTAAACGGTTTCGGAAGCATCGGGCGGCGGTTCTATAGGGCGGCCATGGCCAGAGAAGACATGGAGATAGTCGCCATAAACGACCTTACAGATCCCGGCACTCTGGCCCACCTGCTCAAGTATGACTCCAACTACGGCACACTTCCCGAGGAAGTGAAGCTCTGCGAGGGCGGTTTCACCGTCGGCGGCCGGATGGTCAAGGTGCTTGCCGAGAGAGAGCCCGGCAAGCTTCCGTGGAAGGACCTGGGGGTCCAGGTCGTCGTAGAGTCGACGGGGAGGTTCACCGAGGCACAGAAAGCTTTCGCTCACATCGATCCTGCCGGTGCCCGCAAGGTGGTAATATCGGCGCCTGCCAAGGGTGAGGACATCACCATAGTGATGGGTGTCAACCATGACTCCTACGACCCTGAGAAGCACAACGTCATCTCCAACGCTTCGTGCACCACCAACGGACTCGCTCCGGTTGCCAAAGTGCTGGATGAGAAATTCGGTATCGAAGAAGGTCTCATGACCACCGTGCACGCTTACACCAACGACCAGGTTATCCTGGATTTCGCCCACAAGGACCTCCGCAGGGCGCGTGCCGGGGCTCTCAACATCATCCCCACGACCAGCGGGGCCGCTAAGGCCGTCAGCCTTGTGCTCCCGCAGCTCCAAGGCAAGTTCAATGGGATGGCTTTCCGCGTGCCGATTCCCACCGTATCCGTAGTTGACTTGGTAGTCCGGCTCAAGAAGAAGGCGTCCACCGAAGAAGTCAACAAGGCCTTTGAAGAGGCCGCCAACGGCCCCCTTAAAGGGATTCTGGGCATAACTTACGCACCGCTGGTTTCCAGCGACTTTAAGGGTATGCGCGAATCATCGGTTGTGGACGGGCTTTCCACCATGGCGATGGGAGAGCTCATGAAGATCGTCGCGTGGTACGACAACGAGTGGGGTTACTGCGAGAGGCTGTGTGACATAGTCTCCTTCATCGGTTCCAAGGGCGTCTAGGGCCCTTTCACAGAGGAGGGTCTGGACCAATGGCCAAAGCGACTATACGGGACATTGATGTCAAGGACAAGCGGTGTTTCTGTCGCGTTGACTTCAACGTGCCCATGAAAGACGGCAGAATAACCGACGACTCGCGGATAAGGGCGGCGCTTCCTACGATCGAGTACCTCGCGGCCCGCGGAGCCAAGGTGATCTTGGCGTCCCATCTAGGCAGGCCCAAAGGCAAGGTGGTCCCAGAACTCCGTCTGGATGCCGTCGCTCTCCGGCTGAGCGAGCTCCTGGGCATGAAAGTGATAAAGCTCAACGATTGCGTTGGACCGGAAGTATCGGTGTACGTGAGCGGCATGTCCCCGGGATCGGTTGTCCTCCTGGAGAACGTACGGTTCTATCCGGGTGAGGAGAAAAATGACCCTGACTTTGCCAGAGATATGGCGTCGCTGGCCGATATCTTTGTGAACGACGCATTCGGCGCCGCCCACCGGGCCCATGCATCGACTGCGGGGATCGCCGCGTACATACCTGCCTACGCAGGCCTTCTCATGGAAAAAGAGGTGGAGGCCCTGGGCAGGCTCCTGGAGAACCCTGAGAGGCCTTTCACTGCGGTCATCGGGGGAGCCAAAGTCTCCGATAAACTGGCCGTGCTCAAGAACCTCTTGGACAGGGTGGATAACCTTCTCATAGGCGGCGGCATGGCCAACACGTTCCTCATGGCGCAAGGACATGCCGTAGGGAAATCGCTGGCCGAACCTTCCATGGTTGACGAGGCCAGGGCGATCCTCGAGAAGGCGTCTCTCGGCGGCAAGAAAGTCCTCCTTCCTGTTGATGTCGTCGTAGCCCGGTCTCCCGAAGCCGGCGTGCCCGCAAGCGTCGTTGAAGCCGGCGAGATCCCGGACGATATGATGGCGCTGGACATCGGCCCGGGCGCCCGTAAGGAGTACGTCTCGGCGGTTAGGTCATCCAAGACAGTGTTCTGGAACGGCCCCTTGGGAGTGTTCGAGGTTGAGCCGTTCAGGGGCGGTACCTTGGAGATGGCTGCCGCGCTGGCCGGCGTTACAGGCTTTACGGTGGTAGGCGGGGGAGACTCCCTGTCCGCGATAGAGATGTCGGGACTCAGGGACAAGATTGACCATTTGTCGACCGGAGGCGGCGCTTCCCTCGAGTTCCTCGAAGGAAGAGAGCTTCCCGGTGTTTCGGTCCTCATTGAAAGAAACTGACGAGAAATGAAGCGGCCTCCGCAGCCGGGTTCCGAAAGGAGACGGACCGGAGGCCCCTCCACGATTGGGGGAATCTCAATTGCGTGTTCCTTTGCTTGCGGCGAACTGGAAGATGAACAAGACGGTAGGCGAGACCTTATCCTTCGCAGGGGCCTTCATCCCTGAGGTCCAATCGCTCCTGGATAGCCAGGACCCGTGGCCTGAGATACTCATCTGCCCGCCGTTCACGTCCATCCCGGCCCTTTCTTCGGCGCTGGCGTCTTACCCCGTGGCGATCGGGGCTCAGGACGTCTACTGGCAGGAAAAAGGAGCGTTCACCGGCGAGATCTCGCCCCTCATGCTGAAAGACCTGGGTTGCCGGTACGTCATTGTAGGCCATTCCGAGAGGCGTCACGTGATCGGCGAGACCGGCGAGTTGGTCGCCAAGAAGGTGAGGGCTGCTTTGGACGCGGGGCTCAAGCCCGTCCTGTGTGTCGGCGAGACCTTGGTCCAACGAGAGCAAGGCGATGCCCTTAAGGTGAATGCCGATATGACTCGAGAGGGATTATCGCTGGTGAAGAGGGAGGAGTCTTCTCACGTAGTCATCGCGTACGAGCCGGTCTGGGCCATCGGCACCGGCAAGGAGGCCCGCCCGGACGATGCCGCGGAGGTCATCTCCCATATTCGTGAGACAGTTGACTCCGTTTACGGCGGAAATGCGTCAGAGGACGTGAGAGTGCTCTACGGAGGCAGTGTCAAGTCTGGAAATATCCGCTCATTCATGACCCGTGAGGAGATCGACGGCGCCTTGGTGGGCGGGGCGAGCCTGGACCCGGTCGAGTTCGCCCGTCTCGCTCTTACGGTGTTGAGGGCAAGGCCGGACAGGCGGGCCAGGTAAGCGGAGGGATGGATTCATGAAAGACCGGCCTGTCGCTCTCATCATCCTGGACGGCTGGGGCATTCCTTGTGAGCCGAGGTGTGCCGTGACCGATGCCGGGACACCTCGTTTCGAGAGGCTTTGGAGGGAGTACCCCCATACGACTCTGGACGCTTCGGCGGAAGCCGTCGGCCTCATGCCCGGACAGATGGGAGACTCAAACGTCGGTCACCTGAATATCGGCGCCGGCCGCATCGTCTATCAAGACGTCATGCGGATCTCACGTGACATCGAGAACGGGTCTTTTTTCCGGAACCCGGCCCTTCTCGGGGCCATGGCCCATGCGCGAGAGAGGTCTTCGGCCCTCCATCTCATGGGCTTGGTGTCGGATGGAGGAGTGCACAGCCTCGAGACACACCTTTTCGCGCTCCTCAAGATGGCCAAAGAAAACGGCGTTGGGAAGACCTACGTACACGCTTTTTTAGACGGAAGAGACGTACCTCCGCGCTCGGCCGCCATGTACCTTAAGCTCCTGGAAGACAAGATGGATGAGCTTTCCACCGGAGCCATCGCGTCAATCACAGGCCGCTACTGGGCCATGGACCGCGACAAGAGGTGGGACAGGGTGGAGCGCGCCTACAGGCTGCTGACCAAAGGCGAGGGTCTGAGGGCCGGAGATTGGCGCTCCGCATTGGAGGAAGCGTACGCCCGGGACGAGTCCGACGAGTTCGTGCAGCCTACCGCAATCCACATCGCGGGTAGCCCCGCCACGGTGCGGGACGGCGATGCCCTGATCTTTTTCAACTTCAGAGCTGACAGGGCTAGGGAGCTTACATATACGTTCCTTGACGAAGAGTTCAAGTGGTTTGATCGGGGGCCTAAGCCGGATGTCCACTATTGCGGGATGATGCGGTACGAGGAAGGCCTTGAGGCACCCTTCGCCTATCTACCGCTCACGCTGGACAACACTTTGGGAGAGGTGGTCTCCAAGGCCGGGCTCCGGCAGCTCAGGATCGCCGAGACCGAGAAGTACGCCCACGTGACGTTCTTTCTAAACGGCAAGAAGGACGACCCTTTCCCCGGCGAAGAGCGCGTACTGATCCCTTCGCCGAAGGAAGTGGCGACCTACGATAAGAAGCCCGAGATGAGCGCGCCCGAGGTGACGGCGGCGGCCCTGGACCGCATTGAGAAGGGCGACTTTGACTTCATCGTCCTGAACTACGCCAACCCCGACATGGTCGGCCACACCGGCGTATACGAGGCGGCGGTTGCCGCCCTGGAGACAGTAGACCGTTGCCTGGGTGAGCTCGTAGACGGTATCCTGGCGAAAGGCGGCTCGGCGCTGGTGGTCGCTGACCACGGCAACGTGGAGGACCTTGTGCCGCGAGAGGACGGACATGACGGCGGGGCTCAGGAGGCTTCGTCTCATACATATCACTCCATGAACCCCGTACCGTGCATCCTTGTAGGTGAGAGATACAGAGGGGCGCGGCTCCGCCCGGGAGTCTTGGCCGACGTGGCGCCTACGGTTCTCAGTATGCTCGGCATACCGAAGCCGGGTGAAATGGACCGCGACAGCCTTATCATCACATAGAGTTCCAGAGAAAGGACGATGCGAGAGTGCCTGAAATCATCGACCTCAAAGCCAGGCAAATATTGGATTCACGTGGGAACCCGACTATTGAGACGGACTGCGTACTGAGCGACGGCTCGTTCGGCCGGGGGATGGTTCCTTCCGGTGCGTCGACGGGGACCCACGAAGCCCTTGAACTGAGGGATGGGGGAAAGGCTTTCGGTGGCAAGGCCGTCACCAAGGCAGTATCAAACGTAATGGAGGTAATCGCACCCGAGGTAATCGGAATGGAGGCCCTGGACCAGGCTGCCGTAGACAAGCTCATGATTGAGTTGGACGGCACGTCCAACAAGTCCAAGCTGGGCGCCAACGCCATTTTGAGCGTCTCCATGGCGGTCGCTATGGCCGCGGCAGAGTCTGCGGGACTGCCCCTCTACCGGTACCTGGGCGGAATCGGGGCGAGGACCCTTCCCGTCCCGTTCATGAATGTCCTAAACGGCGGGAAGCACGCCGACAACAACGTGGACATCCAAGAGTTCATGCTGGTCCCGGCGGGAGCGAAGACCTACTCTCTGGCGCTCAAGATGGCCGCCGAGGTGTACCAGGTCCTCAAGTCCTTGCTCAAGTCGAAAGGGTTATCCACGTCCATAGGCGACGAAGGGGGCTTCGCTCCCGATCTCAAATCCAACGAGGAGGCCCTTGAGCTTTTGACCCTTGCCATCAAGAAGGCCGGGTATGAACCCGGAAGGGATTGCCACCTCGCCATAGACGCTGCAGCATCCGAGTTCTACAAGGACGGGAAGTACGTCCTGGAGAGCGAGGACTGGGCGGGAGATTCCGCGGCTATGGTAGAGAAATACGCTTCTTGGGTAAAGGCGTATCCCATAGTCTCCATCGAGGATGGTTTGGCGGAAGACGACTGGGAAGGCTGGGTCCTACTGACCAAAACTCTGGGCAGCAAGATACAGATCATAGGAGACGACTTGTTCGTCACGAGAAAGGACCGGGTCGAGAAAGGCATTACCGTGGGGGCGGCGAACTCTGTCCTTGTCAAAGTCAACCAAGTTGGGTCGATCACAGAGACTCTGGAGACCATGGAGACTGCCGGGAGGGCAGCCTACAGGTGCTTGGTCTCTCATCGTTCGGGAGAGACCGAGGATTCCTTCGTGGCGGACTTGTCGGTAGCGACGAACTCAGGGCAGATTAAAGCCGGCGCTCCTGCCCGGAGTGAGAGGGTCGCCAAGTACAACCGGCTCCTCAGGATCGAAGAGGAACTGGGCTCTACGGCGGAATACGGCAGCCGGATCGTGATTGCGGGTAGACTCTAGTCTTCTCCCAGTGCTAGAATTGGCATTACGAGCGCGCGACCCTGTGTTCGGAAAGGGTGAAAGGTTTGCTGAACGTCCTTAGGGCTTTTCAATGGCTGATATCCATCGGCCTGATAGTGGTAGTGATACTGCAGCCCAATAGAAGCGCTGGGATGGGTATCATGGGAGGCGGCAACGCCGAGTCCCTCCTCGGGCGCAGGCGAAAAGGCTGGGAAGACTTGCTTGCGAAGCTCACCGTCTATCTTGCCATCGCCTTCATGATCACCTCGGTCTCCCTGGCGATCTTGCGAAGGTAGCCCGACTTAGGGGACCCCTGGGGAACGCATATGATACCTCGCCGCCCGCGCGGGCAGGCGAGGTTTATCATTCTTCCACACTCCCTTTATGGCATCCGCTGCCTGATTAAGGTAGAATTGCGGCAAGCGCCGTTGCCAGGTGCAGGAACTAATCCACTCGAGGTGAGTCCGTTTGATGCAGCGTGATGAGATCGTAGCGGAAGTCCAAAAGAGGATAAAGACAAAGAACCTCTTCAAGCACATTTTGGCCGTGGAAGCCGTCATGAGAAGGATCGCCCGCGAGATGGGCGAGGACGAGGACAGGTGGGGAGCCGCAGGGCTTCTTCATGATATCGATTATGAAGAGACAAAGGATGATCCGGAGCGCCACAGCATCATCTCGGGTAAGATAGCCGAAGAATTCGGGTTTGACTCTGAAATCGTAGACGCCGTCAAGGCTCACAACGAGTTTCACGGTTTCCCCCGGGAGACGCTGATGGCAAAAGTCCTGTACTCAGCGGACCCGCTCACGGGGTTGATAGTGGCTTCTGCCCTCATATCTCCCCAGAAGAAGCTTTCGGCCATCGACGCCGGCTTTGTCATCAACAGGATGAAGGAGAAGTCATTCGCAAAGGGCGCCAACCGTGATATCATCAGGGCTTGTTCGGACTTCGGTATGAGTTTGGACCGTTTCGTCGCCCTCGGTGTCGAGGCCATGCAGGGAATACACAAAGAACTGGGATTGTGAGTGTTCCTCAGCAAGGCGGGCGAGATCCGGGTGTTGGGTAGGCCGAGAGATGTAGAGGAGACGTTGAAGGGTGGATAAGTCTAGCGGTGTGAAGATAATCGCCCAGAACCGGAGGGCCCGCCACGACTACTTTATCGAGGACGTGATCGAGGCCGGCATTGCCCTTATCGGGACCGAAGTCAAGTCCCTCCGGCAGGGAAGGGCCGGGTTGAGCGATGCATACGCCGAGGTCTCCGGGGGCGAAGTCTTCCTGCAGAATGCCCACATAGCTCAATACGAGCCGGCGTCCCGTTTCAACCATGACCCTTTGAGGCCCAGGAGGCTTCTCCTGCACAAACGCGAGATCCGCAAGCTGGCCTCCAAGGTCGCCGAACGCGGGTACACGCTTGTGCCGCTTAGTCTCTACTTCCGCGACGGCAAGGCCAAAGTCGAGCTGGCCCTGGCGAAAGGGCGGAAGACCTACAACAAGCGGGAAGCCATCCGCGAACGAGATATCCGGCGCGACATCGACAGGAAGGTCCGCGAGAGGCAGAAGGAATAGCCAGAGGGAGTAGCCATAAGGAGTACCCAGAGGGAATGGCCTTGTAGTCCTTCCGAGTTGGATTGCCCCATGTAACGATGGAAAACCCGAGAGCCGCGACCCAAAGCCCTAATAGCTGCGGCGGTTCCCGCGCGGTTAGCCTTCACTCGACGGTCTTTTCGCTGACCATCCTGTACACATTGGCTTCGGTCCTGTTCTCACCGAAGTCGTAGCTCGAAGTGACCAAAAGGTCATCGGAGTAAGCAACGATGCTCGTCATCGCGGGAGTTGCGTCCCCGAGGCGGGTGGCTCCGTTGTGACCCACAAGATAGACACTGCTCTCGATGCCGTCCGATATGATTCCTACCACACTGTCGATGTAAACCGGGGTTAGCCTGGAAGTCTGCCACTGGCCATCGGCGACCTTGGAGGGGGGAGCGGCAGGCGAGACCAGCCAGACTGAGGGCCCCTTAGCTCCTACGACGGTCAAGAGTGCTCCGGCTCCTTCCGGCAATGACGCGACAGGGTACACAAAGGGCGTGAGTTTGCCGGTCTCTGCCTCTATGGATGCGAGGTCCGCGACCTTCACCGGCGCGCTGTCTCCGGCAACGTCCGCTATCCACACGGCCTCATACTCAGCCGAGAGGACCTCGCCCCACTTGCCGAACGCGACAGGGCCGGACACGAACACCAAGGACCCGCCGTCCGCAAGCCAATAGGCGTGTGACAGGTACTGGCCCTCCATTGAGATGCTCCTCACGACGGTTCCTTGGGGATCCACGATTGTGATCTCCTGAGCGGAGGGTCTCGGGCCGTCTTCTCCGTAGACCATATCGTAACGGGCAACACCGCTGGCCGAAGCGTCATCCACCCGGTGAACCGTGTACATCGAGATGTACTCACCATCTGGAGACCAGCTCGGATAGAAGCTCAGAGACTTTCCCGTCTCGACCAAGGGCTTCTCGGCCCCCGAAGCCACATCAAAGATGTAGACGCCGCTCTTGTCTTCGCCGTACACGCTGTACACAATCTGGTCACCCTTGGGCGACATGGTGACTACTGAAATGCCGTAGTAGGAGGGGAGATCGTCGCGAACCAAGCGGTGAGTCCTAGACTCGAGGTCATACTCCAGGAACTGCCCGGATATCCGAACGTATACCTTGCCGTCTTCCGCCAGCACGGCTTCTTCAATGATCTGTCCTTGTTCGGGTACGTCAACATAGGAGATGAGTGTAGCGTTTCCACTTTCGATGTCAGCCGTGTAGATGGCCGTGCCCCTCTTACCCTTGTGGGGTCCATGGGCCTGCCAGCCGTGGATGGCGAACACGCACTCGGAATCCAACGTCCAGCCGAGGGGGAACCACTGGACCAGGTTGTGGTGAGTCCAGGACGTATCCGCTTCGTACAACGTGATCGCGTCCGACAACACCTCGCCGGTAGATACCTCATCTGGAGAGGCTTCGTCTCCAGAGACTTTGCTTGAGGAGGCTTTGTCCGGCGAGAGGGCGTCGTCGCTGCCGAGGGGGATCGCCACCATCCGGTCGGTTTTCTCCCCTAGAACGGCTGCCAACAGATACTTGCCGTCAGGCGAAATGCAGCGGTCCTCCGATCTGGTATCCAGCCTGCCTATGAAGGAGAGCGTTCGGATTTCGACCGGGTCGAGAGTCGCGACCGTCTTTGGCTCTGGTTTCGCGCATCCCGATAGCTGGGATAGAACCATGGCCACGCAAACAAGAAGTAGGGTTATCCGAATGATCGGTCTTGTCCGGAGGATCGGTTTGAACGATAAGTCTGCGCGCACTAGGGTAACCACCTTTCTTAGGATAGGACGTCCTATCTGCGGCTGCGGTTCCTGGGTCTTTCTCGGCGCGTGCCGAAGTATGGCACGCGCAAGAGCTCGAATTTTCCGATGGTCATCCCGACCTACACAAAACGTCCGCCCCCCCAGTGGCGGCTCTCGTCCGGCACAGAATGTACCATCGGCCGAACGCCCGCGCCGCCCGCGCCAACCGGTTCATAGAGTTGTGGCTACCCCCCAAACCTGCTATCATAGAAGTCCATGGGGGCGACCAGGTTCGACGTAGGTAGTCGGGTTTGAGCAGCGAGCATGGGTGCCGTACCCACCAAACGGCAAACAAATAACTGCCAACAACAGTTACGCACTGGCAGCCTAAATAGGCTGCCCGGTGACCGGGGAGACTTCTCTCCTATCTCCGAGTCGCCGTCACTTAGGAGAGATACCTTAGGGGGGACGCCCGGGACCCTGTAGGGAAGCCAATTCCGGACTGGCGGACAGCGAAGCCCGCTCCGGGGCGCCGCGGCCTGCGAGATGAAATCCGGAGCTACGCTCGTAGAGACTGAAGCCGGGTTATTTACGGACGAGGGTGCGATTCCCTCCGCCTCCACCAAAATCCTAGATAATTACAGATGCCATCCGGTCAAGGCCGCATGGCATCGATCTTTTGTGGAGAGCCAACGCCCCTTCCCGAATTGCCAAGGCTCGCGCCGAACACCTATACTGAAGGACAAGAGATCCGGAAGATACTGTTTAGAAGCGTGATATGGGGTGACGCTGGTGGACAAGCGGCTTCTCCTTATTGACGGCCACTCCCTTGCAAACAGGGCCTTTTATGCTCTTCCGCCGCTCACCGCAAGCGACGGGACTCCGACAGGAGCCGTGTTCGGATTCCTTTCCATGCTCTTCAGATTCCTTTCTGAAAAGCGACCTTCCCATGTGGCAATAGCCTTCGATCTGCCGGGCCCGACTTTCCGGCATGTCAAGTACGCCGAGTACAAGGCCCAACGCAAACCTGCTCCACCTGAGTTTTCGGCCCAGATACCGGTCCTCAAGCAAGTCCTGGATGTGCTGAGGCTGCCCCGCGTTGAGCTGGAGGGGTATGAGGCCGACGACATTATCGGTACGCTGGCGTCCAAGTGGAAGATGTGCGGGGGGACCGTAACGATACTCTCGGGCGACCGCGACTGTCTTCAACTGGTTGACGACGACGTGGAAGCCATCTTGCCTGTCAAGGGGATATCCCAGGTCAAGGAGTATAGCGCGGATACCGTCAAGGCGGATATGGGGATCCGGCCCGACCAAGTGCGCGACTATAAGGCGTTGCGTGGGGACGCCAGTGATAACATACCTGGTGTTAGGGGAATCGGCGAGAAGACGGCCACGGTTCTCTTGCAGCGCTTTGATAGCCTGGACAACATATACGAGCGGATTGACGACGTCACTCCCGCGAGAGTGAAGGGCCTATTGCTGGCCGGTCAAGATATGGCGTTTCTGTCGAAGATGCTTGCCACCATTGATACCTCGGTCCCACTTGACCCCTGTGACCTTGAAGACACGCTTGTTTGGCGTCCGCCGGATCTCGATGAAGTCAGGCCTTTCTTCACGAAGATGGAGTTTCATTCCCTGATTCCGAGGTTATCGGCGCTCAGGGCGGACGCTCCGGAAACGGGATCGCCTGCACCACGGAAGGCTAAGACAGAGGTTCCTACGGAAGCCGGGCGGCCGGAGACATCGGGTTCAACGGCTAATGAACCTAACGAGTCAACGGGTCATCACCAAGCTTCGTTAGGTATGATGGAGCCGGAGGCGCGCCAGAGAGAAGAAGACAAGACCTCCCGGGGGGTAGGAGATGCTCCTGACCGGGGGCTTCCTCTTCTCGACGCAGGGTCCTTTGGCCTGGAAGATGCTCTGGTGATAGACAGCGAAGGACGCCTCAAGACCTTCGCGGACGAAGTCATGAGCACAGGCATGCTGGGGATATATGCCCTGGTTGAGGAGATCACCGGGGACTTCGCATACCCCGCAGCCATAGGAGTGTCGTCCGGAAGGTCCTTCGGGACCATCAAGGTTGACAAAGCCGGCTCTCCCGTAGACCGAAGAGACCCGGGCCAGGCGCCGGAGAGCGACGGACATCAGTCGGCCCGAGGTGTTTCAGAGGAATCCGTCTGGAGACATCTCGGACCGCTATTGGTGGAGCCAGGTATCGCAAAGATCGGTTTCGACCTCAAGTGGGTTTTCACGCTATGTTTCAAGCGAGGGATAACTCTTCGGGGGACATTCTTCGATGTGCTCATAGCGGCTTACTTGCTCGACCCCACCAGGACCAATTATCGGCTTGAGGATATGGTGAGGAAATACACGGGCATCGAGATGCAGGAACTGCCCAAGCTCAAGGGCGTCAAGCGCGCCGCTATGTCCGGGCAGGGACGAGAGGCATCCGGGCGGGGACGAGAGGCATCCGGGCAGGGGCGAGAGGCATCCGGGCAGGGCCAGGCTGCGCCAAGTCACGGTGAAGGCGAAGACCCCCTAATGTCTCATCTCGCTCAAGGAGCCCATGCTTGTCTGCGTATCGCGAACACCTGTCGGGCTGAATTGGAGGACGCCGGCCTTATCTCTCTGGCGTATGACGTGGAGTTTCCCCTTATTCAAGTCTTGGCGGCCATGGAAGCCACGGGCATAAGGCCAGATCTGGCTTTGGGTGAGTCCATCAGAGAGAGCTTCGCCGACGCTCTCAGAGTGCTGGAAGACTCCATCTATGGTTTGGCGGGGGAGAAGTTTAACCTCGGCTCGCCCAAACAGCTTTCGCGAATATTGTTTGAGAATCTCGGGCTCAAGCCAACCAAGAAGACGAAGACCGGGTGGTCCACCGACGCCGAGGTGCTGGAGGCGCTAAGCCTCGAGCACGAGCTGCCGGCCAAGATACTGGAATACAGGCAATACGCCAAGCTCAAGTCGACCTACCTGGATGTTCTCGAGGACGTGACAAATCCCACCACGGGGCGCATTCATTCCACCTTCCATCAAACGGTGACTGCCACCGGGAGGTTGTCCAGCTCTGAGCCCAACCTTCAGAACATTCCGGTGAGGGGTGATTTGGGGAGGTCACTCCGGCGCATTTTCATCCCGGGGGACGGGAGACTCTTCCTATCGTCCGACTACTCACAGATTGAGCTCAGGATAATGGCTCACATGTCGGGCGACCCGACCATGATCGACGCGTTCGTGCGAGGAGAGGACATCCATACCAGGACCGCCTCGGAGATATTCGGAGTCCCGGTCGAGAAAGTCGGCTATGACCTCCGCAGCAAGGCGAAGGCGGTCAACTTCGGCATTATCTACGGGATCTCAGACTTCGGGCTGGCTCGCAACACGGGCGTGTCAATGAGCGAGGCGCGGACATTCATCGAGGCATACTTCGCCAGGTATCCTAAGGTCCGAGAGTACATGGACCGGTCAATCGAAACCGCTCGCCAGTACGGTTACGTGACGACCATTCTGGGGCGCCGGCGGGGCATTCCGGAGATCAACTCACGAATACGGGCCAGACGCGGTTTTGCCGAGCGAACGGCGATCAACACGCCCATTCAGGGCAGCGCCGCAGACATCATCAAGCTGGCAATGGTCCGCATCTACAAGCGCCTCCAGGAAGAAGGTCTGGTGTCGAGACTCATATTGCAGGTCCACGACGAGCTGATTTTCGAGATCCCTCCGGATGAAGAGGCTGTCATGAAAGAACTGGTCAGGTGTGAGATGGAGGGCGTCATCAACCTGAAAGTCCCGCTCAAGGTGGAGATAGACGTGGGGAAGAGCTGGTTTGATGTGTAAATGGCCGGGCATATACGTGATAGGTCTCACCGGCGGAATAGCGTCCGGCAAGAGCACGGTGTCGGAGATCCTGCGCAGCCTGGGGGCGACCATAATAGACGCCGACGCCATAACAAGAGAACTCCAGTCTCCCGGCTCGGAAGCGCTTCGAGAGATTCAGGAGGCGTTTGGTGACGATATCATCTTGCCCGATGGAACACTGGACAGACGCAAGCTGGGCCGGGTTGTGTTTTCCTCTGAGCGATCTCGCCACATCCTGGACTCCATAATCCATCCCCGGGTGATCGGGCGCACCAAAGAGATCCTCAAGGAGCTTGCCCAGTCGGCTCCCGGGAAAAGTCCGGTGGCGGTAGCCGTTGTAGACGCGCCTCTCTTGCTGGAGGCCGGGGCCGACGCCGTAGTCGACGAAGTGTGGGTTGTCGCTCTTCCCCGCGACCAACAGGCCGAGCGCCTCATGAAGCGGGAAGGTTACAGCGCCGAGGAAGCGTTCTCGAGGATCGACTCACAGATGCCTCTCGAAGAGAAAGAGAAGCGCGCGGACCGTGTCATCGACAACAGCGGCACGCCCGAAGAGACGAAAGAACAGGTGTTCACATTGTGGCGCTCCCTTGAAAGGAGATTGTCTTCGCCGTCCAGAAATAGTCCAGCCTGAGGAAGGTCCATCGAGGCCCATAATGGAAAGGACTGGGTGAATATGGGAGAGAGCGGGACGATTTCTGAACTTACCTCGAACACACTGGAGAAGCTTTCCGGGGCGCCCCTTGCCATAGTGGATTTTTGGGCTCCCTGGTGCGGACCGTGCAGGCGGCTGGCACCCATTTTCGACGAAGTCGCCGCGGAGATGACCGCGAAGTACGGAGGCCGCGTCGCGTTTCTCAAGGCCAATGTAGACAACGAGCAGGCATTGGCAGAGAAGCACGGCATAATGACCATACCCACGTTGATCGCGTTCTCCAAAGGAGAGCCGGTGGATAGGCGCGCAGGGGGGACCAAAGCGGACCTTGTGCGCTGGATAGACAAGATGGCGCTGGACCTCGGGCTCGCCTAGAGAGGCGTCCACCACTTTGGCTCCCGATTCTCATAAGGCCGGATTTTGAATCACATTCATGTTGGAGGCGGTAGAGATGCCCGAGGTCAAGATCATTGACTTTCGCTCAGACACTGTTACCAGACCGACTCAAGAGATGCGCGAGGCGATGTACCGCGCAGAGGTAGGCGACGACGTATACGGCGACGACCCCACCGTGAACAAACTGGAAGAGATCGCCGCGCTGAAGGTCGGCAAAGAAGCCGCCGTGTTCGTTCCTACCGGGACTATGGGTAACCAGACTGCCGTGATGGCGTGGACATCCAGGGGCGACGAGATCATCCTTGAGGAGCAAGCCCATATCTACATGTACGAAGTCGGAGGACCGGCAGTCCTCTCCGGGGTGCAGATGAGGACCATCCGCGGTCGACTGGGCGCCATGGACCCCGCCGAGGTGAAAGCGGCCATCAGGGCGAAGAACATCCACTTCCCCAGGACCAGCCTGGTGTGTATAGAGAACACCCACAACAGGTCGGGGGGATGCATCGTTCCACTGGAGAACATGAAGGCCATATATGAGGTGGCCCACGATGGCGGAGCAAACGTCCACCTTGACGGCGCCCGCGTGTTCAACGCGGCCATAGGATTAGGTGTTGATGTGAAAGAGATAACCCGGTACGCCGATTCGGTGCAGTTCTGCCTGTCTAAAGGGCTTTGTTCGCCTATTGGGTCGATTGTGGCGGGCCCCAAGGATTTCATAGAACGTGTCCGCAAGTGCCGCAAGCTTTTGGGTGGTGGAATGAGGCAGGCAGGGATTGTGGCTGCGGCCGGCATCATTTCGCTGACCAAAATGGTGGACCGTCTCGCCGAAGACCATGCTAACGCCAAGCTGCTGGCGGAAGGCCTGAACCGGATCCCCGGCCTTAAGGTGGACATGGAAACGGTGCAGACCAATATGGTAGCCGTCCATACCAGGGAACTCGGGATGGATGGTCCGGTCTTTCAACAGCTCATGAGATCTCGCGGCGTTTGGTTCAACGCCGATTTGCCTTACAGGGTGAGGATGGTTACTCACAATGACGTCACTCGGGCTGATGTTGAGGAGGCGCTGGTTCGCATCACCGAAGCGGTGAAGAATAGGCCCTAGGGGAACACGGAAAGGTGGACGATATGAGCCAGATGGGATTGTTCGGCGAGGTAGAGACCGGCCGGCGAGCCGCCGACGCCGCGGGTGCTGGGGATACGCGCCCGGGGCCGGGTGAAGCGCAACCGGTTACTTCCGATCTGCTGGCGATCCCACCGGACGCCCCGCTGGCTCTACGTATGACCCCCCGCTCTTTTGATGAGTTCGTAGGTCAAGAGGAAGTCGTCGGTCCCGGGAAGGCTCTCAGAAAAGCCATCGAGGGAGACAAGATCCCTTCCATGCTCTTCTGGGGGCCGCCCGGCACCGGCAAGACAGGGCTGGCGAGGCTCGTAGCGATGACTACGAGATCGGTGTTCAGGGAGCTTTCGGCCGTGACCTCGGGAGTCCGGGATGTCCGAGATGTGGTCGCCGATGCGCGACGGAACAGGGAGCGGGGACATAGGACTATCCTATTCCTGGACGAGATCCATCGCTTCAACAAGGCACAGCAAGACGCCCTCCTTCCCCATGTCGAGAAGGGCACCATAGCGCTCATTGGGGCGACCACCGAGAACCCGTACTTCTCGGTGAACCCCGCCCTTCTATCGAGGATGCGGATCTTTTCATTTAGCCACCTGGAACCTCGCCATATTGAGGATATTGTCAAGCGTGCGGTCCGCGACAAAGAGCGAGGCGTGGCCGCGAGCGGCGGCGTTGGCGACGCCGCAAACACCGGCGCGACAGACTCCAGTACCGGCGTAGCGGCCGGCGGACCCGAGGCGCCCGAGGTGGTCCTTGGCCCCGAGGTATTGGAGCACATCGTGAGTTTCTCGAAAGGCGACGCACGGGTGGCCCTGAACCTGCTTGAAGCCCTGTACAACGTCTCCGAAGTCCGTGACGGGAAAGTCATCTTATCGCTCGATAGGGCGCTCGAAATAACTCAGAGCCCCCAGCTCTTCTATGACAAATTGGGCGACCAGCATTACGACGTCATTTCCGCCTTCATAAAGAGCATGAGGGGCAGCGACCCGGACGCCACCATCTACTGGTTGGCCCGCATGCTGGAATCAGGGGAGGACCCCAGGTTTGTGGCAAGGCGGATAGTGATCTGCGCTTCTGAAGATGTAGGGCTCGCCGATCCGATGGCCCTGGTTGTGGCGGAGTCGGCCTTCAGGGCATCGCAGCACATAGGGATGCCAGAGGCGCGGATCCCTCTGGCCCACGCGGCTCTGTATGTCGCTCTGGCCCCAAAATCCAATTCGGCATGTTCAGCAATTGACACGGCCATAGCCGCGGTCCGCGAGAAGCCTGCCTATCCGGTGCCGCCTCACCTCAGAGGGACGGGATATTCGGGCGCCGAGAAACTGGGGCACGGCGTGGGATACAAGTATCCCCACGATTCCCCCGGACACTGGGTGGAGCAGCAGTACCTCCCCAAGGAGCTCGTGAGACTCCGATTCTACACAAAGGGTGAGCATGATCCCGAAAACAGGGGAAAGGACCGCCCGTAGGCAAGTGAGTCGTGCCTCACAAGGTGGTACCCCCGGTACGCCCACCTCGTGTTCCAGAGTCTCACATCCCTCTCATCCTCCCAAGGTCCCTCGTCAAGTATTGCTTTTCCTCCTTTCGGGCAGAATCCAACTGGGGAGGCGTTCGCGTTTGATCTGCCCGAAATGCCGGTCAAGGGCGACCGGAAGGATTGGCCAAAACCAGTACTACTGCTGGGACTGCAGCATCGAGTTCATCCCCACCAGGGATGGATTCCGGATGTACCGCTTGGAGCCCGACGGCACGACGGTACTGGACTCGCTGGAAGCAACTCCGGGTGACGGAGTCCTGACAGGCGCGACCCTTGGCGAGACCGGAGCTGCAGAAACTGAGGAGGCCCAGGTTGAGGGAATTGTCCGGCCACCGGAGATAGGAAGCCCTACATAGAGGCACTGCATCTAGTCGCAGGGGAGGGACGTAGCGTGACTAAGAACCGCTCTTTCTGGGACGGCATGGCAGTAGGGGCCGCCGCAGGGCTTATGCTCGGCATGGCCATGGTGGTCCGGAGAAGGCACGAGCCGACTCCCATGGAGCGCACCAAGATGGTCGTTGGGCGCACCACAAGGCAGGCAATAAGACGGGCGCGCGGAGCATGGAGCAATATGGCGGGTAGGTTCTCTGACTGATCGCGTCGCCTTGAGAAGGGCACTTGTGAGTGCCCTCTTCGTTTCACTTGGCGCACTTTTTCTATATTCGGTTCGTTCGGTCTTGCCGCCCTTCATCATGGCGGCTTTTCTGAGCTACTTCCTTGAGCCGGCGGTCAATGCCATCCAGCGCCGGGGGATCCCCCGGTCCCGAAGCATACTTCTGGTGTATCTATTGCTCGCCGGCGTACTCTGCGTCCTGGTCGTCTACTTCATCCCGGCCTTCGTAAGGGAAATACAGGGGTTGGCAGGGCAGATCCCCAGAGCCATAGGTCTGGTCCAAGCCTATGCGGCCAGCGCAAAGGAGATAATCACGAGGTACAACCTGCCGGCCGGAATTGAGCGGGGCGCCATCAACTCGCTCTTGCGCGCCGAGGAGTTCCTTGGAAATCTCGGCAACAACGCCTTTGCCTACTTCCTGTCGTCTGCGACCGCGATTTCTTATCTGGTCGTAGCCCCCATTATCGCCTATTACATGCTGAGAGACCTGAACCACTGGCGCCGCCGGGCACTCGTGGCCATGGCCCGGTACCCGCTGCCTTACGTTGATCTCGTCCATGAAGTTGACCGCGTGATCGCGGGGTTTGTGCGGGGCCAGACAATAGTGGCATCGTTTGTCGCGCTCTTGGTGTCAGTGGCATCCTATGTCCTCGGACTCAAGTACGGCGCCGTGCTGGGATTGGTCGCGGGTCTCGGTGAGTTCGTCCCGTTTTTCGGCCCCCTCTTCGCCTCCATTCCCTTCGTGTTGTCGGGGCTCATGAAATCCCTCTCCACCGGTGTGTGGGCGCTGTCGATAGTCCTTGTCATCCAATGGTTCGACTCAAACATCATAGTGCCCAGGGTTACTGGGTCCTACGTTGGCCTGCACCCCTTGTGGATCGTGTTCTCGCTGATGGCGGGCGGCAGACTTCTCGGCTTTTGGGGGCTTTTTCTGGGTGTCCCGATTGCAGGGGTGCTGGCCGCGCTCCTCAGGTTCGCCAGGGCTCTCTACACACGGCAAGCGTGACTCTTCGAAGGATTTGGCCGGGTGCCGACGAAGCCTTTCTCTGGGGGGATGGATATGGCGCTGAGTATCGGAGTGATCGGAGCGGGCACTATGGGAAGAGGGATCGCCGAGACCGCCTTGGTCTCCGGTTTTTCCGTGATCCTTCTGGACACTTCGCCGGAAATAGCCGCGCGGGGAGTAGCGGGCTTGAAAAAGAGCCTGGAACGAGGAGTGGAGAGGGGCAGGATAACAAGGGAGTCCATGGACGACATGTTGGGTCGCCTTACGCCCGGAACCGACCTATCGCTCCTCAAGGATTGCAGCGTGGTCCTGGAAGCCGTGTACGAAGACCCCGACGTTAAGAGTTCGGTCCTCACAACCGTTTCCCAGATTGCAGGATCTGAGACGCTCATAGGGACCAATACGTCGTCTCTATCCATATCCAGGCTGGCGCGGAAAGTGGCTTCTCCAGAGCGGTTCGTGGGGATCCACTTCTTCAACCCCGTGCCTGTGATGAAGCTGGTTGAGATCATTCCGGGCGAGAACACTTCGTCATCCACAGTAAGCCGGGCCCGGGAACTGGCCCTGGCGATGGGCAAGACACCTGTGGTGGTTAAGGAGTGCCCCGGGTTTGTGGTTAACAGACTTCTATGCCCTCTCATGAACGAGGCGGCCTACCTGTTCATGGAGGGCGTGGCTTCGGCCGAAGACATCGATACCGCCATGAAACTGGGAGCGAACCATCCCATAGGCCCTCTCGCGCTGGCCGACTTGGTGGGAATAGACGTCCTCCTGGCCATCATGGAGGTGCTCCATTCCGAGATGGGCGACGACAAATACAAGCCTTGTCCGCTGCTCAAAGAGATGGTCGCCAAGGGCCATCTTGGCAGAAAGACGGGCCAAGGTTTCTACTCATACGGGCCATAGGGCGTCTCCCTAGAGCTTGTATCCGATCTTCCTGAGGAATGAATGGCGCCACTCGACTCCGTCGGGGCCTTCGACTCCTTTAGGCGGGTAGCCGTCGATGACGCCCATGATGCCTCTGCCTTGTTGGGACTTGGCCACCACTACCTGAACGGGATTGGCCGTGGCGCAGAAGATCGAGCATACCTCGGGCACAGCAGTTATGTTCTTCAGCACGTTGATTGGAAAGCCGTTCTCCATGAAGATGAGAAACGCGTGTCCAGTTCCCAGCGCCAGAGCGTTTTTCTTGGCCAAGGCAATGAGGTTCTCGTCGTTGCCCGTGGCCCTTACCAGGCACGCTCCGCTGGCTTCCAGAAACGATATCCCGAACTTGATCCCGCCACCGGCGTTGGCCATCGCCTCATGGAGGTCTTCAACCGTCTTTATGAAATGTGATTGGCCGATGATAACGTTCAGGTTTTCCGGTTTCTCGATCTCAACTAGTTCAAACTCGAGAGACATGCCTCTTGCCTCCTTATACGTGAGAGTTCCCTTGGAATTCAGGGACCTGGCCTGGATTTCCTTCATTCGGCCCCGGGCCTACGTACAGAGACGGGGCCAGAGACGCCTGTATGGGATCTGCCGTAAGGAGCGTAGCCCCTTTTTTCCGGGACAAGACGACAGCCGGCGAAGCCGGGGGTTTGAGGCCGGGCCGTTCCTCGATGACCCTGGCCGACAGCATTGCCAAGTCCTGAGTCAGCGGCTCTACCGAAACCGGGAGTTGGTCAATGAGCGACGCAAGCTCTTCCAGGGACGAAGCCGAGGCTGAGATCGCAGCCGCATACGCCTCAAGGAGGTCCAAGGATGTCATATCCACTTGGGTGCCGCATTCCAAGCACTGCTTGAGAACACGTTGGACGAGAGCGCCGCCTGGTTCGCCGTTTAGAAACGCCAGGAGCGCGCTGGAGTCCATCACGAAAGCGGTGTCCTTCCCCGGTTCAGCCACTGCCCGAGACTCCTCCCTTGGTGTCTTCGGTCTCGCCGGGGTCCTTGTCCCTTCTCAGAAACCCCAGACCGGCCGAGACGGGGTCTTGGACCTCGGGCACCAGGACTATCTTGCCGTCCGAATCGTAGACCCTGAGGTGTGTGCCGCTCTTTAGGCCGAGCCTGCGCCGCACCTCGGCCGGGATCACTATCTGGCCTTTCACCGACATTGTCACTTTGAGCAACGTCTGGATACGCCTCCTTCTCGCAAAGTAGGGGGCCTCTACCTAAGTATCCGCAGTCTTGGTCCGGGCAATCGCCCACCCTCAGCGTGTACATACGTGTAAATTGGCCGTAATAGGCGCAGGATGACCCGTAGGGCTGTTGAAATCCGCTCTCCTGACACGGAAGATATCCATAGAGCGAAATACCGAAAATGTTTCTGGGGGGTTCGATAGATGGCCGAGCACAACGTAAAGGTTTACTCAACGCCCAGCTGCCCGTGGTGCGTAAGGGCGAAAGCCTATCTCAAAGAGAACGGAATACCGTTCACCGACGTGGATGTTTCCCAGGACGTGGCGTCGGCAAGAGAGATGGTGAAGATATCCGGTCAGATGGGCGTCCCTGTCCTCTCGATCGACGGAAACGTAGTGGTAGGTTTCGACAAGAAGCGAATCGATGAGCTCCTAGGCCTCTAGACCGTAGAGCCAATCCAGATTCGCGCTTCTTAGGTCTCTCTGTATCCGGTGCCCAATCCTCTCTGCCCGGACGAGAGGGCTCTACCAGTGGGTCCTCTCGTCTTATTTTTGAGTTTGGCGTATAATTCAGTAAGCGAAATAATCTCAGAACCGTGTCGAGATAATCCACAAATTGAGAACCTGCCGAAACGGCGGGAAGCACAATGGGCGGAGGTGGCTTCTTGGGAGGGGTCATGCCAGAGCCGGAGGCAAAATCGACAAAAGCAGAAGAACTCAAGTCACACCGTGAGTCTAGGATAAGTGCGGAAATTGAACGTCAACCGGCCCTCTCACGCGTCACCGGGCGACTCTTTGGCGCCGACTCACAATCTAGGCTGATCCTCGCGCGGACGTGGGCTCTCGCTTGGCCGGTAGTGCTCGAACAGGCGCTTGCCATGATAGGCCAAGTCCTTGATATGGCGATGCTGGGGCGGCTGGGCAAGGAAGCCGTGACCGCGGTTGGCCTGAGCATGCAGCCATTTCGCTTGATCCAGGCCACTTTCATGGGACTTTCAGTGGGTACGACCGCTCTCGTGGCGCGCGCAACAGGAGCAGGGAACCGGGAGGAAGCGGGCCAGGTAGCCGGCCAGTCTCTCATCGTAGCGTTGATCTTCGGCCTTGTGATCAGCACGGTGGGTATGGCCAACGCCGATTGGGTCATTACGTTCATGAAGGCGGAAGAGCCTGTCCGGATAGTGGGCGGCGAGTACGTCCGGATGATGATGCCGGGAATGCTCCTGTTTTTCGTCTTCACCATAGCCACGGGCGCCCTTCGGGGAGCAGGTGACACTAGGACTCCTATGGTGATCAACGTCAGTCTTAACGCGATCAAGGTCGTATGCAACTACTTGCTCATCTTTGGAAATCTGGGGTTTCCCAAGATGGGCGTGGCCGGAGCGGGGATAGCCACAACCGTGTCGCGGTCGCTGGGCGGGATCGCCATCCTGGTGGCCCTGTCGCGCAAGAACAGCAAGTTGCCTGTCCACTGGAAAACGGTCTTCTCCAGGTTTGACCTAAGACTGTTTGGGCGGATACTGAACATCGGCGTCCCGGCCATGGCGGAACGAGTCCTCACTTCATCGGGACAGATCGCGTACGCACGGCAGGTAGCGGGTCTCGGGACCGAGGCCTACGCGGCTCACTCCTTGGCACTGAACGTTGAGTCGTTCTCGTACATGCCCGGAATGGGTTTCGCGACCTCGGCCACCGCCCTTGTGGGTCAGCGACTGGGCGCGAAAGACCCGGAAGGCGCCGAGAAGAGCGCAATGATTGCCATGAAGATGGGTCTTCTCACCATGGGTACCATGGGGGTTCTCTTCTTCCTGTTTCCGGCCCAGTTCCTGAGCATCTTCACCAACGACGCAGGTGTGATAGCCAGGGGTGTCCCTCTGGTGCGGATCGTTGCGTTCACGCAGATACCCGAGGCTCTGGGATTCGTCATCCCAGGTGCCCTGCGTGGGGCGGGAGACACCCGCATCGCCATGTATGTGACAGTGGCGGGCGTGTGGGTCATGAGGCTTGGGCTCACGTACGTTCTGATGAACTTCTTCAACGTGGGACTCACAGCAGCCTGGTTCGCCATGTTCGCCGACTGGGTCCTCCGTTCGTCCATGTACTGGGTGAGACTTAGGCGAGGCAAGTGGAAAGAGATCAAGGTCTAGAGACTATGAGCGATATGTGATACCATTTTCTCAAACGGGGAGCCGCTTTGAAGCGGCTGAGAAAGGGCTTACAGCACCTGACCCTTGGAACCTGTGGGGTAATGCCCGCGTAGGGAAATCCGAGTGGAGATGCCCGCACACCCGTGCGGGTTCTTTATTGCCCTTCCCGAATCCGGAGGGAGTGTTCAGCAAGAATGCGCGACAGAAATGTGAAGATCTTGGTGGAAGGCGCCATGATGGTGGCTCTCACGTTCGTCCTGCACCTCCTCAAGATATACCAGGCGCCATACGGAGGTTCGGTGACTTTGGGGAGCATGGTCCCGATTCTCTTGTTTGCCTTCCGCTACGGCGCAGGCCCCGGCATTCTGGTAGGCAGCGCTTACGGATTACTCGATTACATCGTCAACCCGTACTTCGTGCACCCGGCCCAGGTACTCTTGGATTACCCTTTGGCCTACGGCCTTATAGGGCTTGCGGGGCTCTACCGGCAGAACATCTATATCGGGTCAGCCGTAGGAATCTTGGGACGCCTCTTGTCCCACTTTCTGTCAGGAGTCATTTTCTTCGCCCAGTACGCCGAAGGTAATGTGTATCTGTATTCGTTGGTGTACAATGCCCAGTACCTGGTACCCGAGCTCATCATCGCTTTAGTGGTGCTCCGGTTTGCCCTGAGGCGGCTTCTGGAAGTGAAGGTTTAGGATGGAGCGAGAGAGACGCGCCGCCCTGACTGCGGGTGCAAGGCGCGCCTACGGGTGAGTGTAGGCAGGGTGTAGGCCGAGACATGTACTGCGGAAAGGAGGAGGCGAAACGATGGACGTATCCCTGGGGGGTGAGTACGCCGCCATTGTAGGCGGCGGAGACGTTTCGCCCCTCCTGCTTGACGACCTGAAGAAGGCCCGAATCGTGGTGGCGGCGGACTCCGGCGCCGAGTTTCTGCTCGCCCACGGCGTCAAGGTGGATGCTTTGGTGGGCGATTTTGACTCGTGCGACCGACGTGTCCTGAAAGAGGTTACCGCCACCGGGTGCCGGGTGATTCAACTGCCGGTGAAGAAGGATGTCACGGATACCGAGGCGGCTCTGGAGTTCGTGTTGGCAGAAGGGTATTCGACCGCCGTCATGACAGGCGCTACAGGCGGCAGACGGGTAGACCACGAGATAGCCAACTTTTTTCTGGTAGAACGGTTTGCCCGTCGTGGATTGGATGTCGTGTTGAAGGCTCCTCATTCGGTGTTGTGTCACGTGAGCGGTCCCGGGTGCGCAGGCGTGGGTGAAAGAAAGCTCACCGGAAGGGCGGGCGACTGGGTGTCCCTCTTCCCGGTGACCGGGACAGTTGGAGGAGTCCGCACGGAAGGACTCGAGTACCCGCTCTACGATGCCGTCTTGGAGCGAGGCGCCACACTGGGTGTATCCAACAAGATGCTTGGCAGTGAGGCCAAGGTCTCCGTGTCGGACGGGTTCCTGATGATCGCTGTCACCAGGGAGTAGGGGCCTACCTCGGCAATTCCGACTCGGGTCTTCCCCGGGGGTCGTCTCGCGCAGGCGTGCCGAGTCTCAGGAGCTCTCCGAGGGGCATTATCTCGTATCCTGCTGTCTTCAAGTTCTCGAGAACCATGGGCAGGGCTCCGGGCGTATCAGGCGCCGAGTCCGAAGCGTGGAACAGGAGGATGGCTCCCCGGAAGCAGTACCTGGACACCCTCTCGACGATGTAGCTTACACCGGGTCTCTGCCAGTCACGGCTGTCAACCGACCAGATGACCGTCTCATACCCAAGTTCCTTGGCCGTAAGGACCACAAGGTCGTTGTAGTCGCCGTTGGGGGGCCTGAAGAACGTGGGAGTATAGCCGGTCAGGTTCACCAGTATGTCATGGGCGGATTGGATGTTGTGGCGGATATCCTCTTTGGGGAACTGGCTGAGGTTGTCGTGGTCCTGTCCGTGGCTCGCGATCTCGTGTCCTTCATCGACTATCCGTTTCACCACGTCTTTGTAGTGCTTCGCCCAGGGGCCGGAGAGAAAGAAGGTGGCCTTCTGGTCGTGCTCCTTGAGGACATCCAGGATCTTCTCGGGCATCTCCTCGCCCCAGGAGATGTCGAACGTTATGGCTACCGCTTTTCGATCGGTGTCTACGTAGAACATAGGCATGTGGGTGTTTTGGGCTGCGGTCGTCAAGTCGTACATCTCGACCACGGGTTTGACTCTCGGCGCCCTCAGAGTGATGAAAGCTGCGGTTATCCCGGCAATCACCAAGAGACATATGATGATGTTCCGCTTCCTGATTATCATCGGGCAACCCCCCGTGAGCGACGGCGCGGAGATAGCTTCTCGCGCCATTCCCGGATTCCTTCAGAAAATCATAGTCCCGGGTCTCAGGAGATATGCCCATTGTAGAGCGTTAACCCGGACGAGGTCCGGGTTAAGTCTCTCCGGCTGTGGTTGGGGGACGCTACTTGGCCGCATCCTCCAGTCTCTTGCGGTAGATGCCGAGACCGGGCTTGTGGTAAAGCCGTTCTCTGGGCTGTCTCCTCGATTTGGGTATGACCACTGTCTTTCCGTCGGGCGTGACGGTAACTTCCGTCTCGGGCCCCGACGACTCCGGTCGAGGCGCAGGTCTTTTCTGCCCGGTTCCTGCTTTCTCGGTCTGGGCTGCGTTCCGTGCCTTCATGATGTCGGCCAGTACATTAAGCGCCAGTGTGATAATCCGGGGGTCTATCCCAAGTATCTGCTGAAGCGGCGACTGCGGTGCGGCCTCAGGGGACGCAGGCACCTCAGGAGGCGAGGTGGTCTCCTTTGGGGCCCGAGGTTCACCACTCTCGACTGCGTCTTCGATAGAGGCCTCTCTGTCTTGGCTATCACCGGTCCCGTCAAGTGTCTCGCCTTCGGCGTCGTCGCCCGATGGGGCGCCAGGGCTCTTCGAGTCCGGCGCGGCCGACGTTGATGCGGCGGGTGTGGTGGCAGCCGGTCTGGGTGCCAAGGCCCTCGTCTTTGACAGTGCCGATAGAGCTCCCATGAGAGTGCCGACCATTGCCGGATCGATCCCGCCATGTCCCTGGGTCCCTCCAAGGAGCTTGCCGGCGAGAGACATTACCGACGATATGAGATCCGGTTCCTTGGGCTTTTCGGGAGCCTGGGCTCCGGAGCCGAGAGCCAAGGAACTGAGGAGGCTCATGGATGATTGGGCGCTCTGGCCGTCGCCGTAGAAGGATTCAACGATACCGAGCAGGTTCAGAAGCGCCAATAGACCGGCCTTTTCCCTAAGGGTTCTCTGGTCGGACTCGGGACTGGAGACCAGCACCGACCTGGCGATATCCGACAGGGTCTTGTCAGTTTCCATTTCAGTCGGTGCGCCCGAAGAAGTTGGCGAACTCAGGGGGCACCTGCCCTCCTATGATACCGCCCAGCTCGGTCTTGAGGATCTTTCTGGCTTCTTTTATGGCGCCGTTGACCGCCTCTACCACAAGTTCTTCCAGAGTTCCGAGATCATAGGTCTTGGCCGACAGCTTCTCTCTGTCAATGTGAATGGAACGAATGTTGAACCAGATATCGCCCGTGGCCGTCACAAGACCTCCGCCTGACTCTGCTTGGACCAACCTGTTCTGCAACCCCGTGAGGCGCGAGCTAACCTCGGACTCGATTTTCTCCATCTGCATAAGCAGGGCAGCCAGGTTCTGCACTTGTTTACCCCTCCAGTCCTCATACTTCAGCATCTTATGCCGGGACTCTCGGGAGGGGTGATACGGATTACCGTCCTAGGGGCATCACTTTGGGCATGGAAATCGCCGGCTCGCGACGGATCCGGATTCGCCTTCCCACTGAAGTGCGGCCCAAGGAGATGCGGGGGGCCGACCTTCTCTGGAACAAAGGACGCCCGGTCCAGTCCTGCCACGCGGACTTCTTTGCGAACGACGGCCCATCCCCGGATTCCGACTCTGACACGGCTCTTGGATCGAACGATCCGTTGGCCGCCAAGAGAAGAATCAGGATAAGGAACAGCGTAAATGGATTGTCCGCTTCAAAACCCAGTATCTTCACTCGGCCCCCTCCTCTGCCCGTTGGTCTCCGCCATCCTCCGGGCGACATAGCTCTCGAGTTTGGCGCCCAGCCATGAAGCGGCGAGAATAAGCGATAGCGATACTGCCGAATCGAGCCTTTCAGCCAGTAGGTTCTGAGCCTTTTCGGCCATGGTCCCGATCTCCAGCGACTCGGCAACCCCGCTCGTTTGCGACAACTCCATGAGAGTATCTATGAGTTTCTGGCCTCTCTCGGCCGTAAAGGGCCGGAGTGCCGCGATGAGGTCCAAGGTTTCTCTGGTAACCTGCCCGTTGGCCACTGTTACCCCCCTCTTCCTTCGCTTTGATCATGACATAATATGACCCGACCCTTAAAACGTTCCGTTGCCTTACCCTTTAGGATGACGCCTCACGAGCAAACGCCGGATGGCCGAAAGGTAAACTCCTTCCAGGGGGAGAAACTAGGGAAAATGTGCAAGGCATTATCACGCGGCAAGAGAGGTGTTTCCTATATGGACCTGAAGTCAGCCCTCAACCTCAACAAGAAAAAAGAGGAGACCGCGGAGGATCAAGAGCTTCTCATGGAGCGCTCGCGGGAGATACACGCGGAATCAATCGTTATTGACGGGCATGTGGGCACTTTGTCCGATGTCCTGTACAAGACGCGGCAGTTCGGAGAAAGGTCGGAACTGGGGCATGTGGACGCCCCGCGCCTTTTGGAAGCCGGAGTGCGTTGCGTGATTATGAGCGCCTTCCCCTATGACCGCGCCTACCCCATAAGAGGGGTTAAGGCGGGCCTGGAGTACGTGGATGCCCTGAGGTCACTGGCGACAGTGCCGGGAGTAGCGTTGGCGCAGAATACGGCGGAGATAGAGGCCGCCGCACGAGAAGGCGGTCTTGCACTGCTTCTCTCTTTTGAAGGCGGCGAGTTTCTCGACGCGAGCATCGAGAGCCTTAGGATGTTCCACCGGCTTGGACTCAGGTTCCTGGGGCTTACCTGGAATGAAAGAAACGCGTTGGCCGACGGTGCCGCGGAATCGGCGACCAGAGGCGGGCTAACCCGGTTTGGCCGGGATGTAGTCAAGGAGTGCGGCAACTTAGGGATAGTTGTGGATGTATCCCATATCTCAGAGGCAGGGTTCTGGGACGTAGTGGAACTCTCGGAGCACCCGGTTGTGGCCAGCCACTCCAACTGCCATAAGCTCTATCATCACCCCAGAAATCTCACGGACGATCAGATACAGGCCGTAGCCGAGACCGGGGGAGTGGTGGCGGTCAGCTTCAACCCCGGCTATCTGGCCGACGATGAAGCCGAGATAACCTTGGACATGGTGTGTGACCACATTATCCATGTGGTGGAAGTGGGAGGCGAGGAGACGGCCGCCATCGGGTCGGACTTCGACAGCTTCAGGGGAAGGGAACCTGAGCCCCTCAATGGGATCGACCGGCTTCCGCTCCTCACCAGGGAACTCTTGAGGCGCGGCCTGTCAGGCAAGAGCATTGCCTCGGTACTCGGCGGCAACTGGCTCAGGGTCATGCGGGCGGTGATAGGGTAGCCATGAGGGTTCTCGTTGCCATGAACGCTTTCAAAGGGAGCCTCTCCGCGAGGGAGGCTTCATCGCTTGTGGCCGAGGGGCTCCGGAGAGGTTTTCCTGAAGCCGAGGTTGTCCAACTGCCGTTGGCCGACGGCGGCGACGGCACGGTTCAGGTGGTGTGCGGACGTCCGGGGGGCGAGACGGCCCAGGTGGAAGTCAGCGGCCCTTTAGGGCGGCCGGTCAAGGCATTGGTAGGCCTCTTGGACGGCGGGAGGACCGCCGTCATCGAAAGCGCCCAAGCAAGCGGGTTGGCCCTTATCGAGGAGCACGAGCGGGATGTCCGGAAGGCCCAAAGCAGGGGAGTCGGCGAGCTGATGCTCTGGGCGGCCCGGCGCGGGGCCAAACGTATCATTGTGGGTGTCGGCGGGACCGCTATGAATGACGGCGGCATCGGAGCGGCCCAGGCCGCTGGAGGCCGCGTCCTCGATTCAGACGGGAGCGACGTCGGCCCGGGCACCGGCGGGCTCTTCACGGTTGCCTCGGTCTCACTGGGGTCCATCCCCGAGAGGTTCAAGGGTGTCGAGGTCATAGCCATCACCGACGTACGGAACCCCCTCGTTGGCCCCGACGGGGCTACGCGAGTCTACGGTCCACAGAAGGGACTGGGACAGGACGAAGTGGGGCAGGTGGACGACGCTATGCGTCGTTATGGCGGGATTCTCGGAAGGGACTTGGGCATCGACCCGTCTCATCTGCCGGGCGCGGGGGCCGGAGGCGGGCTTGCCGCGGGTTTGCGGGCGTTCTTCGGAGCGAGGTTTGAGAGCGGTTCCCGGTTCGTCATGGAAGAGACGGGATTCTTTCGGGAGCTTGCCGGTGCCGACCTCGTCATTACCGGTGAGGGCTCCATCGATTCTCAGACCGCCCAGGGCAAAGTTCCCCTTGCCGTCGCAGAGGCCGCATACGAAGCCGGAGTGCCCGTCATCGCGCTGGGAGGCGGCCTGGCGCGGGACACGGTCTTGGGTTACCCCCCCGAGTTCGCGGCCTTGTTCTCGGCGACGCCGCGCCCCGGTTCTGTCGGTGACGTAATGGCTCACGCCCGAGAAAACCTCCGGTTTGCCGCGGAGCAGATCGGCAGGGCCGGCAGGGTGTTCGCCTTGTCTCGAACGACTCGTGAAGACCTGGCCGCAGGGGGAGTCGTCGTGAGGGAGTCCGGCGGGGAACTGGAGGTACTCCTCATCGAGGACCGGTGGGGGATGATCGCTCCTCCAAAGGGTCATCCGGATCCCGGAGAATCCCCGGAGGAAGCCGCCACCCGCGAGGTATTTGAGGAGACAGGCGTCAAGGCCGCCATCGAAGGCGACCTTGGTGACGTCAAGTATCGGTTTTTCGGCCAAGATGGAGAAGTCGTCAAGAAGACCGTCAGGTATTTTCTCATGTCTCCTTTGGGAGGAGAGATCAAGCCTCAAGAAGGTGAGACCCTGGGAGCCATGTGGATTAGAGAACGGGACTTGTCCGGCATGCGGGCCTACCGGGATACCGTGGCGGTGGTACGGCGCGCGTTGAAAGCGTACCGGACCGGACAAGGTTCGACGGATCGAGCGAGGCGATTCTGATAGATTGTTGACGCGGGGGACCCGGTGGCGCACTCCATAGCGGAAGCGCCGCGGGTCCTCTTGTCATTGACCCGTAAGGCACGGAGGATCCGGGGCGCTCCGCAGTTCGTACGCCAATATCAACGAAGGAGCGTGCTGACTGTGGTTTACCGTTATCGACCACCGGCGCGGTCGTCCGGACCCGTGATCCGAGCCGCCTTCACCGGTCGCGCTTTCACTCGCCGTATCCGTGTCCTGACCGCCGGGCTTCTCATCCTCTTTGTGGGAGCCTCCGCCCTCTTTGTAGCTCATGCTTACCGGTACAGAGAAGAGTTCGTCTTCGTGACGGTGGAGGAGTCTTCGTCACGCGCCCTGGCGGCGCTGCCTCTCGGCTGGGAGAGACTGCCGGGTGTGTTCGTGGACTGCGAGAGCCGTTCTATCGAGCTCGAGAAGAAGCCGTGGCTCTGGGGCGTATCTCTTGGAACCCACTACTCGGCATCCTCTCAGGGCATTGAGTTTGAGGAGTCAACCTGTTTTTCGAGGACAGGGAAGGGTACCGTGTCTCTCGACCGTCCCATCTCGGTGACCGGGCGAGACCTCACCGGAAACGAGATCCAGTTGGTAGACAATGGGGCGAGGGTTGTAAGGGGAGACTTGGTGATCGAAGGCACTGCCAGGTCCGGCGTTGTCCGATTCAGGTATGGAGGAGAACGTTTCTCGCTGTCGCCCGGTGAGTCGTGGGCAGAGGTGTTGGCTCTGGTGGACGGCGATGTGGTAAAGGTGGACCCCGAGTCTTGGGAAAGTGCGGTCGACGAATATCTGGCGCTGGGGGCGCCTCTCACCAGGGTTGCCGTGGCGAACCGCGGGTTCTGGCCTAAGAACGGTGTATTGGTGCCGGAGGACATAGGAGGAGAGAGAAGATGAGGCTCTCTCTCAAGCCGGGCCGGGTCTTGGTCTTGGGTCTGGCGTTATTCCTGGCCGTGGGCGCCTACCCTCAGGGAGCATGGGATAGTCTTGCGGCAGGCCGGGCATGCGCCAAGGCTCAGATCCTCGAGGCGGGAGGTGCTCCGAGACCGGTGTTGATCGTACACGAACCCCGCTTCGGTGATTCTCCGGACCTGCAGGGCCTTTTTGACCTTTCGGCCACAGTGGACCCAACGGTCCCGGGTACCACTTCTTCCTTTGGGCGCTATCTGGAGTCGGCGGGGTACACAAGGGGGGAGAACCTCTTTGAGATAAGCCTGACCGGACTGCGTGACCTGGAGAGCGGGGCACTGCGGCTTTCGATCGCAGCCGGAGAGGCCTTGTCGCGGGCCGGGTTGGCCGGTATGGGCGGAAGTCCGGAGTGTGATATCGTCGCCGTGGGACTTTCGGGGATGATCGCCAGGTACGCCCTGGAAAACGGCTACCTCACGGATTTCAACGTAGTGAATCTGGTCATGGCTTCGGCCCCCAACCGGGGCACCTTTCTGGCCGGCGTCGTCAAGTCCCTCCTTGAGGTAGTCCGCCAGGAGTCCGTCCTTGAGCGCGAGACGAGGGCCGAAAGGCTTCTGCCTTCGTTCAAGGGTGTACTCGGGGTAGGCGAGAAGTCCACGCCGGTTTCGGTGAAAGAGCTCACCCAAGCCAAGTCTCTGAAACCTCCCGAGTGGGAAGACGAAGCCTCATGGATATCTACACGAGCTACTACCTTGTGGGAACCGTTGTACGGCGAATACGTGAAGAACCGCTTCCTCGCCCTGCCCTATGTGCCCAGTCAGTCTCCAAAAGAGACGTTCGCGGGCTGGGTGCGGCGGACCCTACCCGATGTGTGGAAGCGAGTGATCTCCGAGGCGGAATGGCCCGCGTCGAAGGCACAGAGTTTGTCCCTGCCGTATTACGAGTATCTTTCGATGGAGGTCGGCAGGAATCAATACGCCATGAGGGCCGCGTCAAGGGGCAGCCTGGTGTCGACCCTTCTTGAGGACCCGGTCATCCCGAAAGACTGGAAAGAGGCGGCTGTCCATTACGGGGCGAAAATCCTCAAGCACTTCGCCCAAAAAGCTCTGATTACGGTGAAAGCCGAGGTGCAGGAGCTGATTGCCCACGAGGCAGTGAAGCTCACGGGGCTGGGCTCGGGTCCCGAGTCTCCGTTCATAGCGGGGCTCGTCAAGGAAGACCTACTCATCAACCTTGGCACATCGTCGACCAAACGATTTGAGCGGATTCCCGCCAACCTGGAGCTGGCGGAGATCAACCGTTCGTCCCAATCAGGGGCGCGCCGGCGGGACACCCGGTATGTATCGGTTATCTCGAAGCTATCCAACCCTTGGGCCCTCATTTGGCCGGAACTGGGGCCCAACGACAGCCTCCTGGAGGTTGACTGCGGGGTGCCTCCGGTGGGTACCTCGGACCTCATTGCGGTGTTCGGCGGGATCTTGCGGCTTCCGGGCAAGCACGTCCTCGACGACCCGAAGGCTCAAGAGTATGTGGTCCGGGTGCTCCGCCAGGACGCCGGAGGTCAAGGCCAAGGTCTTGAGCCGCCCGGAGCTTCCGGCGGCCGCCAAGACCCGGGAAGCGCCTCACTCATCGCCGTTGATGCTTCCAGTTGGAGACCGGCCTTATGTCCTCTGGAAGGTATAGCCGCGGTGACCCTTGGGATAACTGAACTCCCTTCGGGGTGGCAGCTCCAGGTGTGGGAGGAGTCTTCCGGGTCCGAGGGGTCGAAGCCTGGACTCATGTGGGGTTTCCACGAGGGCGGCACCCACGTCGTGCGTCTCAGTCCGGGCACGGCTAGCTTGGGATTTCGTCTGGTGAGGAACGGGCCCTTGAACCCGGTTATGGGGAATACCGTGGCATCTGCCTTCGCCCAAGAAAAGCTCGCCAGAGTGTATGTGGCGCCGCTGGAGAAGGCGGCGCCTGAGCCGGTGGAAGAGCATGACGCGCAGGACCCCGGCGAGCCGTCTATCCCGGAGGGGCCGGAAGAGCCGGAGGATCCGGCGGGGTCAGGAGACCTGACAGAGCCCGGAACGCATGAGCCGCCGGGCGAACCCGGCCACGAGGGAGGATCTTCCGGAGGCGGCCCGGGACCAACCGGACCGGCCGGGCCTCCTGACGGACCCGGAGAGGAAGTAGACCTGCCAGAGGACTTGCCGACCGTTCGAGTCGTCTACCGCTCAAAGCACACTACCCTCAAGAAGCCAAAGGAGACAGTCCACCATCACTGGGTCCTTGATTACGGCGACGGGTCGCGAGAGACAATCCAAGATCAAGTCTCACTAACCGTCGATCATACATTCGAATCACCGGGACATTACCGGGTGACGGCAGAGTCGTATACATCTCAAGGAGAGCTGCTTTACCGGAAGACGTGGGAAACGAGCGTCGTACTGTCAGGGGAGACCCACAGGTATGTCTGCCAGAGCGTGGGCCCCATAGGGGTGAACATTGTCCTGAACGGCCCGAAGAAATGGGTCACAGGTAAAGTGGCGGTTTTCTATGCGGGAGCGGACATCGATCTGCCTGCCGATGCGGAACTCGTCACGGTCAAGTTCGATCCCGGCGAAGTCTTCGGGGTCATCTGGGAGCGAGCCGGAGATTTCGTTGTGGGCTGCGCGTGTACAGTCACCGTTAGATACTCGCTGGAGGATGCCGGTGTCGAGATAGAGAACACTTACCTAATGGAAGTGCCCGTTACGGTTCTCACAACCGGAGTGACCGGCTAGTGAAAGGCCCGGGATGGGGAGTGGGGGGAGACGGGACGGAACCTGTCGCCTCCCGTCCCCGTCCAAGATTGAGTGGCCGTGAGGCCGAGTATGGGAGATGGAGGGATTCTTGTGTCTACACCCGTCATCCAGATTCAGGGACTGCACAAGGAATACAGTATGGGAAAAGTGAAGGTTCCTGCCCTAAAGGGTGTAGACCTTGAGGTTCCCAAGGGCCAGTTCGTCGCCATTATGGGGCCCTCCGGGTCAGGCAAATCGACGCTCATGAACATCCTGGGATGTCTCGACAGGCCGACCCAAGGCACATACCTCTTGGACGGTTCCGACGTAAGCCGGAAAAACGACAATGAGCTGGCCGACATCAGGAACAAGTTCATCGGCTTTATCTTTCAGACATTCAACCTCCTGTCCAGAACCAACGCGATGGCTAATGTAGAACTGCCTCTTATCTACCGGGGGATGCCTCCGGCAGAACGACGAAAGAGGGCCACCGCCGCCCTGGAGTCAGTGGGGTTGGCAGGGCGGATGACCCATAAACCCAACGAGATGTCGGGAGGAGAGCAGCAGCGGGTAGCGATAGCCAGGGCAATTGCCGGAGACCCCAAGGTGATTTTGGCGGACGAACCTACCGGCAACCTCGATACCCGGTCCGGTGAAGAGGTCATGTCCATATTCCAGGACCTCCACGACAAGGGGATTACCCTGATCCTCGTGACTCACGATCCTGATATCGCGAGGCACGCCGAGCGCGTGATCTCCGTCAGAGACGGCAGGATCATATCCGACGTGATGGTTGAGGACCGGCTTGACGCGAAGAAACTCCTTGCCGAGATGCCGAAAGCCGAAGAGTCCGCCTCAGGCTAGGGCGAAAGGACGTCCTTGCCGATCTGCCTGAGGAGTTCTTTTCCCTCCGGGCTTGCCAGGAAGTCCCTGAGCACTTCGCCCAACATCCTGCGGAACTCGGGTGACTCCATGGCTTGCCTCACAAGACTCTCAAATGTTTCCCGTGATTGGCCTTCAATGAGGTCGGTCACGATAGCTCTGCCCTGGTCGGATGCCAGTATGTCACCTACAATGGTCCGGACTTGTGACGGGTCTATCTCAAGGCCCAATGTCTCTGTTACGGACTTGCCGGGGCCGCCAAGTCTCTCCAGGTACCAGACCGCCAGATCGGGGGCATACTCTTTCACCCCGTAGTACGAGCCGACCGTAAGGCCGACGCCGAGAGCTATTCCGAGAAGCACGAGCGCGACGCCTCGTCCAATGCTCAAGTTGGAAAATCCCTCCTCTGGCCCTAGCATGCATTTATTGGTATGTCGTTATTCAGTCATGTTATTATCTGAGAAGGTGATGGCCATGCATCCGGTCTTGGTGAGGATAGGGCAACTGACGTTCTACACATACGGGCTTATGCTCGGACTGGGATTCGCCGCAGGTGTGTACGTGGCTTCGAAGAGGGCCGAAAAGCGGGGTATGGATCCTGACTCGTTGTTCTGGTTCTTTATCGCCATTTTGGTTGGAGGTGTGGCCGGCGGCCGCATTACCCATGTGGCGCTGAACTACCGGTACTATACCGGTCTACTCTCGGTCCTCGATACTCGTGAGGGCGGGCTTGCCATTCACGGGGTCTTGATAGGCGGAAGCCTGGCCGCTCTAGTCTACTCCAGGGTCAAGAAGATGCATTTCCTTACACTTATGGATGTCGTGGCTCCGTCGGTCGCGCTGGGGCAGGGGATAGGGCGGATCGGCTGCTTTTTCTCAGGATGCTGCTACGGAATCAAGACGTCGGGCACTTGGGGCTTCCAGACCCGCTATGCCCCCGGCCTCAGGCACCCCTACCAGCTCTACGAGAGCGTACTTGACCTCGCCTTGTTTGCGGCGCTCCTTTACTTGTCTTCCAGAATTCGCGCCCCCGGCGGGCTCTTTGTCGTCTACGCCGGGGCGTATTCTCTGATACGCTTCTTTCTCGAGTTCTTCCGCGAAAACGATGACTACTTCTACGGACTGAGCTTCGGACAATGGTTCTCGTTGGTAACCGTCGTGCTGGCCACGGCCACTTACATCGGACTTCACAGGAAATCTCGTGCGCCCTAACGGAAGTGCCCGCCCATTCCGAAAACTATGAGGATGGGAGGCGACCGCATGGAGGCGGCTCAGATTTCACCGGTATTGAACGCCATAGACATGGGACTCATGTTGGTCGGCGTCGATGGTACCGTTGTGGACGTCAATAAGCGAGCGTTGTTCTATCTTGGGCGTTCCTTCCAGGAGGTCCGGGGCCAGGCGCTGGCCAAAGTTCTGTCAATATCGCTTGCACCCAGGCTTCGCGACCTGAAACCCATGAACGAGTGGCTGGAAATGACCGTAGCCCTCATGGACTTCTCCTCGATCAATTCTGCCGTAAGCAACACCTGCGAGGTGGTCTGCCGGGTACAAGACGAGGAGCGAAACCTGGTCCTCTCAGCCTCTCCCATCATGGACCCGGACGGGAAGCGCAGCGGCGCCTTGTACATGTTGAGAGACGTAACCGATGCCCGGAGGACACAGGGCACTCTGGCTGCCGTGTCGCACGCGGCGAGACAGATAAACTCGGACCTCAAGATGGAAGAGATGCTGCCCAGCCTGTTTCGGACTGTGTCGGAGCGCGTTCCGCTGGATGGGATGGCGATCCTGTCCGTCAAGGAGAACGGGCGAGCCGTCGTCTACGGGGCGATTCCCGATGGATTCATGGGAGGGGTAGGCGCGACCGGTCCGGTCTCTGTGACTCCGGCATCCGACTACATACTCATAGATATCGTGACGGATATCGAAAAGAGCCTTGAGGCCGGTGAGGGCTATCGTGAGAGTTCCCTGTTCCCCCGTTCGTTCCTGAAAAGGCTTCGTGAAGACGGGATGTCCTCGGCCGTAGCGCTCCCCCTCACGTTGCCGGGCCAGCTTACCGGCATCTGGGTCTTGTCCAGCAAGGAGCCCAGAAGCTATACCCACGCCGACATGGCTTTTCTGGAGCCTGTATCGGGCCATCTGGCCGCGGCCGTGAAGAACGCCACGCTCTTTGACGAGACCAGGGAGATGTACTCGGCGGCAGTTAGGGCTTTGGCAGCCACCGTTGACATACGCGACAGCTACACCATGTACCATTCTGAGCACGTGGCGGTAGTGGCCAGGCAGATTGCGTTGGAGATGGGTCTTTCAAAAGATGAAGCCGACGTCATCGAGCTGGCGGGATTGGTTCACGACATCGGAAAGGTCGGCATCCCTGATTCGGTCCTGCAGAAACCCGGTCCGCTCGGTCCGGCAGAGAGAGCCGTGATGACAAACCATTCGGTGCTGGGCGCCACGATCCTTGAGAGGGCAGGTATGCTTGCGGACCTGGCTCCTCTCGTATTGCACCACCATGAATGGTACAACGGTTCAGGTTATCCCGATAGGCTGGACGGGGCCGAGATCCCGGTTGGAGCCGCCATACTCGCAGTCGCCGATGCGTTTGACACCATGATATCCGACCGCCCGTACAGACCTGGAATGTCCGTCAAGGAAGCCCGCGCGGAGCTCTTGAGGTGCGCCGGCAGCCAGTTCAGACCGGATGTGGTCATGGCTTTGGACCGGGTTATCGAGAGAGCCATCGCCGATCAAGAACCGTGGTTTCTCGCGGTTACCGGAGACAACGTCCTGGAGGTTCGGAGGGCCTTAGGTAGCCTTGAGCCCAGGACTCTGGTCGACCAAGGCGATCTGACCGAGAAGGTCATCACCTCAAAGGAACTGGAAGTCCTCTTCCGTATTGCCCAGGAGATGAAAAAGCTCCTCGATCTCAAAGAGATGCTCCAGCACGTTGTCAACATCGTGGCACGAGAGATGGGGTATTCTGACTGCGTGATCTTGATCCCGGACGAGGAAGCCCAGCACTTGGTTGCGTCTGCAGGTACGGGGCTTTCCGAGGGTTTCATCGGAGAGTCGATCCCCCGGGGCGAAGGTATTTCCTGGTGGGTGATGCAGAACGGGATACCCCAGAACATCCCCGACGTTCTCTTGGACGAGAGGTCCTACGGTACACGGAGCGGCGTCGGCTCAGAGTTGTACATCCCATTAGAGGTGAGAGGCAGGCGTTTGGGTGTCTTGATCATCCAGAAAGCCGAAAAGGGCGGGTTCGGGACGTCGGACATCCGGCTCTTAATGGCCATAGCAGGTCATATCGCGTCGGCGCTTGAAGTCGCCCAACTCCATGAACAAGTGAAGAAGGCCGCCGACTGTGACGCCCTGACCGGACTCTACAACCGGCGGGTATTCCTGAGCACCTTGGACTCGAGCATCAAGACCGCTTCATACCCGGATTCGGGAGCGGTAGTTTCGGTGGCCATCATCGATGTGGACGACCTGAAGCTCGTGAACGACTTGCACGGTCACCTCGCCGGAGACAGCGTTCTGGCCAAGATCGGAACATACCTCAAGCAAGGGTTCCGGTCCGTTGACGTAGTCGCCCGCTTTGGCGGCGACGAGTTCGTGATCCTCCTGCCTGGTATGTCGCCCCGGCAGGCTCTGAGCCGCGTGACAGGTGTGGTGAGGAAGTGGATCAAGGACACTGTGAGCGATCCCGCAGGCAATCCCATCCCGATGCCGGGAGCTTCCGTTGGTGTGGCCGCATACCCCGAGGACGGTGACGAAGCCCGCGTTATCTTGGCCGCTGCCGACGACAGGCTGAGGCGGGCAAAGGCGCGCAAGGGAGTGGCAGGTTTCCAGAAGTGAGCCTCAGGGGGATAGCCTTCTCTCAGGCCGATTTCTCCCCTTTTCAGCCTTCCTGCGGTAACGTGCTATAATTCCGACATGAGCCAGGTGAGAACACTCACAAAGACCTCTATACTTGTGGCTTTGGCCAGCGTTCTTCACGCTGTCGAAGCCCTCATCCCGTTGTCTTCCATCGCCGTTCCCGGGGCGAAGCTGGGGCTCGCGAACATCGTCGCTCTCTATGCGGTACTCACCATGGGGTTGGGGCAGGCGATGACCATAAGCTTCCTGAGGACACTCATCGGCAGTCTCCTCGGCGGAACGTTTCTCAACATAGGGTACTATCTTTCCACGTCGGGAGCCCTCGCTTCGACTCTCGTGATGTACGCCGTCTCCCGTGTGGGCACAGGGCGTATATCGATCGTCGGGGTGAGTGTCCTAGGCGCCTTCACCCACAACCTGACGCAGCTTCTGGTTGCTGCGACCCTCCTACGATCTGCCGGTGTGCTCTTCTACCTTCCGTACCTACTGTTTTTCGCGATTCCGACAGGCATCTTCATCGGGTTGACTGGCGGGAGGATAATGAGGGCTTTCCCCGAAAGATCAATGGACAGGAGCGGTAGGTAATAAACACCAGTTTCCCCGGCAAAATAGACTAGAAGTCAGGGGGTTTGTCAGTGATTCGTAACAGGATTCCAGATGTTGTGGTGAAGCGTCTAGTCACCTATCTCAGGGTGCTCTTGGACTCGGATTTTGCCGGATCCGACTTTGTATCCTCGGCTCAGTTGGGTGACATGGCCGCTGTGAACGGAGCTCAAGTCCGAAAGGATCTCGCCCTTTTCGGAGAGTTCGGAAAGCAGGGAGTCGGCTATCCGGTTCAGGAGCTGAAGGACCAGATTACAAAAATCTTGGGTGCCGACAGGGATATGCCGGTGGCCGTCTTCGGGATCGGAGAGCTGGGCACTGCCATAGTCCGCTATCTGCTCAGCCGGGGACGCTCCAGTCCGAATTACCGTTTCGGACCTGCGGCGCTCTTCGATGAAGACAAGCGTAAGGTGGGCACGTTGGTTGAGGGCCTCGTGATTCATCCCCTCTCCGACCTTGAAGCGGTGCGTAAGGCCAAGGATCTCAAGATAGGTATCATAACGGTGCCTGCTTCCGCCGCCCAAGAAGTGGTAGACAGGGCTGTCTCGGCCGGACTGAAAGGGTTTTTGAACTTCGCGCCGGCGAAGCTCAAGGTACCCCCACATGTGCGGGTTCACTACACCGACGTAACTCTGGAGCTCCAGGAGCTGGCTTTTTATCTCCAGGGGAGCATGATCCATTGACAGAGTGGATCTATATTGGATCCTAACCCGGATCCATGACATCCGTTGGAACAGGATTCCATCTGTCGAGAGAATAGCCGTTTGTGCCATCTTCCACAAGCACGATGCTCGGTGGTATGATATCTTTTGTGGGATAGTGCGCAGTTGATTGGTTGGTCCATGGGTCCTTTTCGGTACATAACTCCTCCCGGAGGTGAAGCGGTTGCCGGAGACTTTGTCGCAACTGGAAGAGAGATTGAGAGAGTTACGTAAGCGCCGGGAAACTGTACTTCAAGGTGGCGGAGCTCAGAGGATCGAGCGGCAGCATAAAGCAGGTAAAATGACCGCTCGCGAGCGCATCGCCGCCTTTTTTGACCCCGGCACATTCATGGAGATCGATGCGTTTGTAACACACCGGGCCAAGGAATTTGGCATGGACAAGGTCCAAGCCCCCGGCGAAGGCGTCGTAACGGGGTACGGACTGGTTAACGGAAGGGCCGTCTGCGTGGCGTCTCAGGACTTCACCGTGATCGGTGGGTCGCTGGGCGAGATGCACGCGGCAAAGATCGTGAAGGCTATGGACATGGCCGCAAAGGTCGGCGTACCTTTCGTCTTCCTGAACGACTCGGGCGGTGCCCGCATCCAGGAAGGTGTAGACGCTCTTCGAGGCTATGGAGACGTCTTCTTCAGAAATGTCCAGTATTCAGGCGTTGTACCTCAGATCTCCGTGATACTCGGGCCGTGCGCGGGAGGAGCCGTGTACTCGCCCGCCCTTACGGACTTCGCTTTCATGGTCCAAGGCACGGCCAACATGTTCATCACAGGCCCTCAGGTCATCAAGGCCGTGACCGGCGAAGATGTGACCATGGAGCAGTTGGGTGGCGCGGCCGTCCACAGCCAAGTGAGCGGAAACGCCCACTTTGTGGCGGCCGACGAGAGTTCCTGCCTGGAGATGGTCAAGGCCCTCTTGGACTACCTGCCGTCCAACAACCAGGAAGACCCGCCTTACTTCCCACCGGCCGATGATCCGGCCAGGATAGACCCTGGTCTCACTGAGGTTGTGCCCGCGGAACAGAACAGGAGCTACGACATGCACAACGTCATCTACTCGATGGTAGACGACGGTGTGTTCATGGAAGTCCAGCGAGACTGGGCGACCAACATCATCATAGGGTTCGCCCGGATGAACGGCAGGTCTGTCGGCATAATCGCGTCCCAGCCTCTGGTGAAAGCCGGCTGCCTGGATATAAACGCCTCGGACAAGGCATCGAGGTTCGTGCGGTTCTGCGACGCGTTCAACATCCCGCTCTTGACTTTGGTCGACGTACCCGGTTACCTCCCGGGTGTTGACCAGGAGTACGGCGGGATAATCCGTCACGGGGCAAAAGTGCTCTACGCTTACGCCGAAGCAACCGTCCCCAAGATCACCGTCATAACTCGCAAGGCCTACGGTGGAGCCTACATTGCCATGTGCTCCCGGCACCTAGGTGCGGATATGGTTTTCGCCTTCCCGACCGCGGAGATCGCGGTCATGGGGCCCGAGGGCGCGGCCAACGTCGTCTTCCGGGATGAGATCGCCAAGGCAGAGGACCCCGAAGCCAAGCGGCAAGAGAAGATTAAGGAGTTCCGTGACGTATTTGCCAACCCGTATGTAGCCGCGAGCAGGGGATATATAGACGACGTTATTGAGCCTCAGGAACTTCGTCCGAAGGTCATCTCGGCCCTGGAGCTCATGATTACAAAGAAAGCCGAGTATCTGCCGAAGAAGCATGGCAACATGCCCGTGTAGACTAATCGGCGCGCCCAGGAGGAGAACGACGTGGCCGAGTTGGATGAAGTCAAGAAAGCGGCGATAGCAGCCGCCATTTCGGCTTACCTGTCGGAAGAAGGGGTAGTTACAGCGGTGTTCCGTCCCACCATGTTCTTGCGTTCGATAGAAGGGGCGGGCCCATGGGGGAGACTGTCCCGCAAGTCCTACGGAGGTTCAAAGGAATATCGCAGAGAGGGACTCGGTGGCAGACGTATGTTCTTTGGAGACACCCGGAGGTGACTCCGCACCATCTGGATTCGGGTTCTATATGATCTCGCGCTCCATAAGGAGGAGAAAGCCGTTGCGTCGGTTCAAGGTCAAGGTAAACGATGAGATTTTTGAAGTCGAAGTCGAGGAAGTAGGCCGGGAAGTAAGGGCTGCCAGACCTGTGGTTCAGCCTCCGCCCGCCCAGCCGGTACAGGTTGTGGCGCCGGCTCCAAAGGCTCCTCAGCCACCTCCGGCAGCCCCCAAGCCGGCAACCGCTCCGCCCGCCGTGCCTTCGGCCGGTGCGGGCGCCCAGGGAGACGGCGAAGCTGTCCGCGCGCCTATCCCGGGAGTCATAAGCGCCATCAAAGTGGCTTCAGGCAACCAGGTGAAGAAGGGGCAAGTACTCCTTATCCTTGAAGCCATGAAGATGCAGAACGAGATCCTAGCTCCCTTTGATGCGACCGTGACCGGCGTGGCGGTTAGCCAGGGGGCTTCCGTACAGACCGGTGATGTCTTGGTGACGCTGAGCCGCTGACGCTTCTGTGGGCACTTGAGTGCATCGCGGAGCCGGGTTGTTGGCGGCGTTGGCTACTGGGTATATGGAGGGGATTTCATGAGTGGCAAAATCCGGGTCCTGGTCGGCAAGCCCGGCCTTGACGGACATGATAGGGGTGCTAAGGTCATCGCGAGGGCCTATCGCGATGCAGGCATGGAAGTCATCTATACCGGGTTGCACCGGACCCCCGAAGAGTTGGCCAGGATGGCTGTGGAGGAGGACGTCGACGTCGTCGCCCTGTCCATCCTTTCGGGCGCCCACGGAACCTTGATCCCCAGGTTCGTAGATTGTTTCAGGAAGGAGAAGGGCACCGCTCAACTGGATGTGCTGGTGCTTGCGGGCGGCATTATCCCGGAAGAGGACATCCCGGCCCTTAAGGCCGCGGGAGTCGACGAGGTGTTCGGCCCCGGAACCAGCACCCAGGTGATCGTGGACTTCACCAGGTCTCACTTGAAGAGACCGGTAGCCTGACAGTTGGCATAAGTACTCCCGGGCAATCGTTACGGCGGGCTTCGAGCGGCCCCTCCCGGGGTGGGCTCGAAGCCTTTACTTCCGGGGACCACAGGGCGGTGTCTCTATCGTGACCAATCTTAAGACCGATGCAGCTTATGAGCTTTTTGAAGGTTTGATTCGAGGAAGCCGGCCCCACCTTTCCAGGGCTATTTCTTATGTGGAGAATGGCGCCCCGGGGGCGGCCGAACTGCTCTCCCACGCGTACAAGGCGCGAAAAGGCGCAATGCTGACCGGGGTGACCGGCTCGCCGGGTGTCGGGAAGTCCACCCTTGTGGACGGTATCGTTTCGGAACTGCGCAAGGCCGGGCATACGGTCGGCGTTATCGCGGTTGACCCGTCTTCGCCGTTCACAGGCGGAGCCATCCTGGGCGACCGGGTCCGCATGCGGCAGGGTCACTCGCTGGACCAGGGTGTCTTCTTCCGCAGCCTGGCTACCCGAGGCCACCTGGGCGGGTTGTCACGGCATACAGGTGATGTTGTAGCCCTCTTGGATGCCTTCGGTTTCGACCACATCGTTATTGAAACCGTCGGGGCAGGCCAATCAGAGGTAGACATCATGAGATACGCCCATACCGTTGTCGTCGCCCTGGCTCCCGGGCTTGGAGACGACATGCAGGCTATCAAGGCCGGCATTCTGGAGATAGGCGATGTTTTCTGCGTCAACAAGGCCGACCTACCCGGCGCTGAACGGACACGGCGCGACATCGAGATGATGCTGGCTATGAGAGAGCCTGGCGGGTGGACGCCCCCGGTGGTTTCCTCGGTCGCCGTGGCCGGCAAAGGGCTTGAGGGACTGGTTGGAGAGGTCCTCCGCCACCAGACATACCTCGTGTCATCCGGGCTTCTCAGGGAAAGGAACCGGGGCAGCTCTACCGCTGTCCTGGAGGAGTACTTGCACCTGCTCACGGTCGGCAAGGTGATGGAATCGGCCTCCCGGGACGGGAGCCTCGATGCAGCCTTGGATGACCTGGTTGAGGGCAAGTCGGGCCCCATGGAGATGGCCGAGAGGCTGCTCCGGAGATACCGGGAGTAGACCGCTTAAGTGCCGGCAGCCGGCTCAGTTTTTCTTCCTAACCAAAGGTATCGGCCGCCCGTATAGGAGTTCCATGACTGTTCCCTGACGTGCCATGGCGTTGGGGATGTATGTGGCGGCCAACAAGATGATGCCGGCGATGGAGACTCCGGAAACGAGAGTCGTCCAAGGGATTAGGATCGGATTTCCTGAAATGCCCGTCACGTAGTATCTCGTCACCATGTGCGCAGCCAAGACGCCACCCAAGGTGCCCAAGACGCCGGAGAAAACAACTTCCATGCTCACGGTCACTGCAGTGTGAGCGCTGTCGATTCCCACTGTCTTCATGATGCCGAGTTCTTTACGCCTGTCTAGGAACGACATGAACATACCGGCGAATATCCCGATAGTTCCCAGCGAAAAGGCATTCAAGGTATTGGTGAACACCGGTTGGGCGACTTGCCTTGTAGCTTCGCTCATAAGCCTCTCAGGCAAGTCAGGCAACCACTCTACTTTCGAAGGCGGGATCATCGGAAAGGGCGCTTCCGGCATCTCGGGATACAAGATGCGCCAGGCAAAAGAGACGGAGCCGGCTCTTGACGGGTCATCCAGTTTCAGAAAGATGGTGTTGGGGACGGGCCAGCTCATAGGTACCGTTTTTGGGTCGAGTTCCGGGTAGTCCTCCACTCTTCTAACCTCAAGCCAGCCTACAAGGCCCGACAACATACTGCTTGACGGACGATAGACGCCGACTACTCTGAGGCTCTTGGCCGGGTTCGGGTCGGGGTCGTCCTTCAGGACCGGGTCCTTCCAGAACGTCTGCGGCACGGTTGCCCGGGTGACCTTTACGGACACCGTCTGTCCGATGTAGGACGAAGCATTGGGTACGGTTTCAGGGATCAGTATCTCCTGAGAGTTCTCGGGGAGTCTCCCCTCGCGAAGACCGAGGTCTTCCCAAAGCGGGTTTTCGTCTTCTATGGACAGGTACTCCAGGTTTCCGAACCGCGAGAAGCTGTCCTCTGAGAGAGCAACCGTCAGTGACTCTACGTTATCCAGGTTTCGTATCCTATCCAGCTCAGTGTCATTGAAAAGCGGTATGTACTTTCTGGCCGGAGAAGGTACGTCAGGGTCTCTGCTGATCGGGGGCGTCGACAGGTACGCGTGCACAACGTGAGACTTGATGTACGGGAAATTTAGCGGCTCCGCCCCCTCCGTCGATATCTCCGCAGCGTCTTTCCAGTAGGAATCCACGACAAGATATCCTGCTACAGTAAATGCGACAAGCAGGGCCATCACCAGATACGTCCCGAGTCTCTGTCTGAACCCACTTTGCGCTAGGTAAATGCTATCCCTCATAGGTTATCAGCACCTCTACTCGCCCCTCATGACTTGAGCCGGTGTAACTCTGAGCGCTTTAGCCACCGGAAGGAAACCAAACAGCACGGCTGCGCCGAGAGAGAAGCCCATGAGTTTCCCCAGGTTTGCTGCCATAGTCAAAACGACAGTCCGCGAGGCGATCTTGTTGGACAGCAACTGGTATGCGACTGCGGGCTGTGTGGTGAGACCGCCGATCAGCGATCCGAGGAAAGCTATCCACAAAGACTCAGCCAAAACCATGGATATGATGTTCCACTGGGTGGCTCCCAAGGCTCTCAGTATCCCGATCTCGTTCTTCCTGGAGAGCATGAGAATGGATAGGTTTGTCGCTGCCAGAAGCGCGGCGATCATGAATGAAAGCACCTCGGTCACTCGCCTCATATCCATTGGAACGCCCACTCCGACAGAGTCTCTGTTGGACGCCGCCGCGGCAAGCTGGGGAACCGCATACACGGTGAAATCGGGGTACTGACGCCTTAAGAGAGCAACATAGCTCTCCAACTCAGCCATGTTCTTGACTGAGACTCCGATCCCCCAGACAGTTTCCGAGTCGGGAATCCCCGTAGCTTCCTTTATCTTCTCAAGAGTCTGGGGCGTCACAAACACTACAGGGTTGGAGTATGCCGGCAGAGCCGGGTTGGAGGTTCGAAAACTCATTTCGCCCACGATTTCGATCTGCTCCGTCAGGGCGTTCTCGTAATCGTAGCCGCTTTCCGACATCCTTGGGAACTCGAGGCTGACCCTTCCTGTGAGCTGGAGGAACGGCCACCCACTACAAACCACGCCCTTCAGGAGATCACCTTCGGCCAAGTAGCGACCCCGGACCGTATCACCCAGGCCATATTGTTCCAGGTCGGCAGTAATGTCCCGGGGCTCGATAAAGCCGTAACCATAGAAGGCGGGTTCGTCGCTCTTAAGTTGGAGCAGGACCAGAAAGGGCAGAGACTCCCTCACCGTCACGCGGGAGACATTGGGGTCTTGGCCGAGCTCCTTAACGACACGGTCGATCATGGACAGGAGGTGTTTGTCGCCGCCGTCCGGGGCCACGCCACGCATCGCCCCGTACCGGTACGGGGTAGGGTCGAAACCCATCACCGGGTTTGGTCTGTCGTAGCTCCTCTTTAGAAACTCCCAGGTATATCCTCCGGTAGACAGCGTGTCTGTGGAGAGGGCGATTTTCTCGGGAAGCATGAGGATCTCCGCGCCGATGAGCTGCCTGGCCTCCCAATAGGCCCTTGCAGGGTACCCTTTACTTAACGTGGAGCTGGACATAAAGATTACTGCGGCAACCGCCATGCTAACGATGCCCAAAGCCGTCTTGCCACGGTTACGCCAGGCGTTCTTGAGTCCCAGGGCTACGAACATGTGAGAATCGGCCTCCCCGCGGGTCCTCCTGATTGTGAGACAATTCGGCCTGATGGCGGGAGTATCCTTCTCTTGACCGCACTTCGCAGATATGTTGACGCCTCAGGGTAGGATAATTATCATCGTACATAAAGATAATTATCAGTGACCAATAGGTTTCTTGTTGTATTGGCAGGGGAGGTGATGTATGTGGTCTTCCACGGTCCGAAGGAACCTGTGTACACCATCAGCGTGGCCGCGCGACTCCTGGGCGCCAGCCCCCAGTTTCTGCGGCAGGTGGAGAATGAGGGTCTCATATCCCCGTTCAGAACCGAATCAAACATCCGCCTCTACTCCGACGATGACCTCAGGCTTCTATCCAGGATCGTCTATCTGTGCAGAGAGAGAGGGGTGAACCTCCAGGGTGTGAGGGTGATCCTGGCCATGGAGGATGGCGGGCGTGATGGACCCGATGACGACCCCCCGGCGACGGGCCCGAATGACGCGTCGGATGATGACGACGGTGAGGAACCGGGCGGTGAATGGGGTGGTATGCTCGGGTTGTGTGGGAGTGTTCGTAGTGGGTCCAAACCCCCGAGCCCATCGAGCCGGAAGACCTGACTCTCCTGGGAAGTTGCCGATTCGGTGAGAGTGTGTTGGGGAGCCTGATTCGCTCCTCATGTCAAGACTAGGTTACGTCCGCAGCGGTCAATCGATATGCAGTCAACAGACAGTCAACGGAGGTGCGTGTATGGGCAAGGTTGTCGGCATTGATCTGGGAACCACCAACTCTGTCATCGCCGTGATGGAGGGTTCCGAGCCTACTGTGATAATCAGCTCAGAAGGGTCGAGGGTCACTCCTTCGGTGGTCGGGTTCTCCAAGAAGGGCGAGAAGATGGTGGGGCAGCTGGCCAAGCGCCAGGGCGTGCTCAACCCAGAGAATACAGTTTTCTCGATCAAGAGGTTCATGGGCCGCAGGTACGATGAAGTTGAGCTGGAGAGGAACAGGATCCCCTACCAGATCCGCAGGGGCAAGCACGATGAGGTGCGTGTCTATCTGCCGGGCATCGACAACGAGATAACTCCCGAAGAGGTCTCGGCCCACATACTTAGGAAGATGAAAGAAGATGCCGAGAAGTATCTCGGTGAACCGGTCACTCAGGCGGTGATCACAGTCCCCGCCTACTTCAATGACGCCCAGCGCCAGGCCACCAAGGACGCGGGCCGCATCGCAGGTCTCGAAGTGCTCAGGATCATCAACGAGCCTACGGCGGCATCGCTGGCTTACGGGATCGACAAGAAGAAGAACCAGAAGATCCTGGTCTGGGATTTGGGCGGCGGGACGTTTGACGTGTCTCTCCTGGAAGTCGGCGACGGTGTGCTGGAGGTCCTCGCCACCGCCGGTGACACTCACCTGGGCGGCGATGACTATGACCAGAAAATCGTCGACTACGTGGCGGCAGAGTTCCAGAAGGAGAACGGCATTGACCTCCGCAAGGATAGACGCGCTCTACAGAGACTCATCGAAGCTTCTGAGAAGGCCAAGGTCGAGCTTTCCCAGGTACTTGAGACTACCGTCAGCCTCCCGTTCATCTCGGCGGATAGGGAGGGGCAGCCCCTCCATCTGGAAGTCCGAGTGACCAGGGCCAAGTTCGAAGAACTCACCGCAGACCTTACGGACCGGTGCGTCAAGCCGTTCAGACAGGTCTTGAGCGACGCCAAGCTTGACGCGAAGGACGTGGACGAGGTTATCCTTGTCGGCGGGTCCACACGGATGCCCCGCATTCAGGAGCTGGTCCGGTCGCTCACCGGTAAGGAACCCAATCGCAGCGTGAACCCTGACGAGGTCGTGGCCGTGGGAGCCGCGATTCAGGGCGGGGTTCTCGCAGGAGATGTCAAGGATATCGTACTCCTGGATGTTACACCTCTTACGCTGGGCGTGGAGACCTACGGTGGCGTGGCGACGCCGCTTATCATGAGGAACACCACGATCCCCGTTCGCAAGAGTCAGATGTTCTCTACCACCGCTGACTTTCAGACCCAGGTGGAGATCCATGTCTTGCAGGGCGAGAGGCAGATGGCCAAGGATAACAGGACCTTGGGGCGTTTCATGCTGACCGGGATTCCACCTGCTCCAAGAGGCGTACCGCAGATCGAGGTAGCTTTCGATATCGATGCCAACGGCATCCTCAAGGTGACGGCCAAGGATATGGGTACGGGCAAAGAGCAGAACATCACCATCAAGGCCTCAACCCAGCTACCGAGAGAAGAGGTCGACAGGTTGGTCGAGGAGGCCCAGAAGCACGCCGAGGAAGATAAGAGGCAGCGTGAGGCCATAGACGCCAAGAACAACCTGGAGCACTTGATATACACCGTGGAGAAGAGCCTGAAGGACGCGGGAGACAAGGTCTCGGCGGAAGAGAAAGCCAAGGTTGAAAAGGCCGTAGAAAGCGCCAAGGAGACCCTGAAGACCGGCTCGACCGAGGAGCTGAAGAAAGCTGCCGAGGACTTGAGGGATTCAGCGGCCAAACTGGCTGAGGAACTGTACAGGCAGGCGGCGGCCAATCAAGGTGGAGCTCAGGGGACCGAGGGCCAGGCGGCTGGCGGCGAAGGGGCGTCGGATCAGCCTAAGGGCGATGTCTACGACGCCGACTTCAAGGAAAAGGATACGGAAGACCCCAAGCACTAGTCGAAAGGGCGGTAGGCAGTGGATAAGAAGCCAGTTGACGATAGCGACAATAGGCCAGAGGAAAGCACCTGCCCTGAAGACATGACCGCTCCCGCGGAGCATGCTGAAAAAGTGGAGGCCGGCGGCGAACCCAGAGCCCAGGTTCAGGAGCTCTCTGCAAGAGTTGCCGAACTGGAGGAACAACTTGAGGCCGCAAGCGAAGAAGCGGCGCGGCTCACTTCTGAGCTGGATACTTGGCAATCCAAGGCAACGGCTCTTTTTGACCAGTACAACCGGACCAAGGCGGATTTCGATGGATTCAGGAGAAGGACCGAGCGGGACTTCGAAGACCGACTTCTTCGAGAAAAGAGCGATTTCATGAAAGCGCTTCTTGACGTGATGGACAACTTTGAGCGTTTTCTCAAGGCTGCCGAGAAAGGAATCGATTCGGGAGACGCTCACTTCGATGCTTTCCACAAAGGTGTCGTCATGATACGGAAGCAGCTCATGGATGTGCTTCTCCGCGAGGGAGTAGAACCTATAGAATCGCCTGTCGGCAAAGTGATGAACCCGGAATACCACGAAGCGGTAGCGGCAGAGGACGGCGGGGGCGAGCACGGGACTGTGATAGAGGAGCTCCAGACAGGGTACGTGTACAGAGGAACCGTCCTCAGGGCCACTAGAGTGAAGGTGATACGGTAGCCGGGCTTTCATAGGGCTTGGCTCGCCTCGCCGGCTAAGCGCCGGAGAGACCGGAACGCATTGACTTTCAGGGACCATCCCGTCCGGGCAGGACAGGATGGTCCCTTGTATTAGGCTTTTATCGGGCAGTCCGGGTTGCCGGCCCACCGTGGACTCGCCCGCCCCACGCGATCCTCGATTGAGTCGTATGCGGGGGGAAGGCTAGGTCTCTAGAGCTTTCATCCGCTCCTCCAGCGTCTCGATGACCGCCTGGCGGACGGCGTCGCCCGGGATCCCCATGGCCTCCAGCGCCATCAGGTACGCCCCGCCGGCGGGCTCCATCTCAACCGGCTTGAACTCGGCCAGCGGCACGAGGCGCTGGCACGCCGTCTTCATGGCCGATATCATGAGGGGGCACACCCCTTTGGTAAAAACGCTTCCGACCAGCACCACGTCGACCGGGATCTGGCTCATCCCGAGTCCCGCCAGCAGCCCTCCGATGATCTCGCCCATTGCCTCTCCCGTCCGCACCAAAATGTCCTGGGCCACGCGGTCACCCTGGAAGGCCAGTTGAAAGAGGGCGGGGACTATCTGGGCGGCTTTCGTGAATATCTGGCCGAACTGGCCCTGGTGTTGGTACATGTACAGGGAGAGGTCGTCGTAGCTCGGGAAACCGAGGAGGCTCAAGACAGCCTCTTCCAGGCCGGTCTTGGGTCCTGTGCCGTCGTGGGAGCGGAAAGCGTAGTGGATCGCATCCCTTATAAGTAGACCCGCTCCACCCGCCGATCCCCATTCGTATCCCATCCCCCGGCCGGTCACCTTGCGGCCGTCAGGCGTCGCGGCGGCGTAGTTTGCCCCGGAGCCCGAAATGACGACTCCGCCGAAGGATGCCCCGGTTCCCGCCCGGAAACCGACCCAGGTGTCATTCGTTATCTGAAAATCGAGCCCTGGGTAAAGAGCCGAGATCCCCTTGTTGAAGTTCTCGAAGTCAATGGGGAAGTCTGCCCCCGCCAGGCCGAAAACCGCGTGACCGATGGAGGTAATGTCAAGACCTGCCGTAGACAAGGCGGCCGAAACGGCACTCTCGAGATTCCGCATGGCCGTCTCCAGGCCGGTCATCTGGTAGTTGGTCGGGCCTCCCAGGCCAACGCCGAGCACGCGTCCTCTCTCGTCCCCGACCACGGCCAAGGTTTTTGTGGCTCCGCCGTCAACTCCGAGCGCGTATCTCACTTTGTCCCCTCCTCATGCACTTCGAAAGCGCCCTAGAACGCCTTCCCGGCGAACCTGGGCAGGTAGTCCTTATTGGCCTCCAGTATGTCTTTGAGCAGTGCCTGAGCCGTGTCGGCGCCCGGTATCAGTGGGTGGTTGAGGAGCGCGAAGAAGGCCTTTTCAATATCGCCGGTCACGGCAGCCTCCACCGTTAGGCTCTCGTACGCCTTTACCTGTTGCACCAAGCCCATGACCTCAGGCGGGAGAGGCTTCTGCGCCAGGGGGTGGGGGCCGCGGGCGTCTACCATGCAGCTCACTTCAACCACCGAGCCGGCCGAAATCCCCGGAACCGATCCCCGGTTGACCACGTTCAGCGCTTCCACCACCGGCCTGTTGTTGACAATGGCCGAGATGCTGTTCAGGGCTACATCCGAGTAGTACGCGCCGCCGCGCTTCTTGAGGGCCTCGGGGAGGTCTGCGTTCTCCGGCTTGGCATACATCTGGAAGAGGTCTCTTTCGATCCTCATAACCTCGTCCGCCCGTGACCCTTTCTCACCGGACAGATCGTCCAACTGCTCTCTCAGTGCCCTTTCGGTGCACCAGTAATAAGACAAGTAACTCGCCGGGATGACGCGCAACCGCTTTAGGAACCTGCCCATACGGGCGCCGTACTTCTCGATCTTGAGATACTCATCAAACAAGGGAGAGTCAAAGATCGTTACCGTAGCATCATGGTCGCCCACCCATATCCCCGTCACGAACGACAGATGGTTTAGCCCTGACACGTCCATGCTCACCTGCGACGGTTGAACGCCCAGTGCCTTTGCCACTCCCATCCTTATCCCGATGGGTACGTTGCACAGCCCGAATGTTTTTGTGTCGGAGTAACGTATGAGGGCCTCGGTGACGAGTCCCGAGGGGTTCGAGAAGTTGAGGAGCCAGGCATCGGGACACCTGTCCTGCATCTCTCTGGCGAACTCGAGGGACACGGGGATGGTCCGCAGGGCGTTGGCGAACCCTCCGGCGCCCGTTGTCTCCTGGCCGATCACCCCGTGCTTCAGGGGGATGTGCTCGTCTTTCCGTCTGGAAAGCATTCCGCCGACCCTGACCTGGCTGATGACGAATGACGCGCCGTCGAAGGCTTCGCGCCGGTTGACCGTCGTCGTCAGGCTGCACGGCATGCCGCGTTTGGACAACATCCGGCGGGCGAAGGACGCGACGGTCTCCATGCGGTCTCGTCCCTCAGGGATATCTACCATGACGATTTCCTTGGCGTGGAACTCTCCCTCCAGATACCGTTTGGCGACTCCGTCAAGCAACTCGGGAGTGTATGAAGAGCCGCCTCCAAGGATGGCCAACTTGATCTCTTTCATCGATTCCACTCCTTGCTTACATCCGCCAGGCGTCGGCCATTATGTGAAGGTGCGTCGTCGTCATTACCTTAAAGTCTTCCGCGTAGGCCGCACCGATCTTGCGTCCTATCTCTGCAGATTTGGCCGTGAGGACCGGGGCGAACACATTCTTCCATACGTGTTCAGGGAATTGGGATCTATGGCACAGGCACGCTGCCATCTTGCGGTCCCAGGCCTCGGTGATGTCTATGACGGTGTTGGGGTGGCTTGAGACGGCCAGGGCAATGCCTTTCACGGAGTGAGGCGACAGGCCTTCCTTGGCGTCATCCGGATAAGCCAGCGGAAATGCCGCATAGAGAGCCGCTTCGACCGCGGCCATGGCCGTCTTCCTGTGGTCGGGATGGGCCTCGTAGGTGAGCCACGGATCTAGCGTAATGATGAAGTCGGGCCTGACGCGGCGAATGACCCTCACGATTTTTGGGCGGACTGTCTCGACGTCAGGCAGAAAACCGTCCGGGAAGTCCAACCAGTGGATGTCCTTGACTCCGAGGATTCTCCCGGCTTCCTCCTGCTCCTTCTTGCGGATGTCCGCGACACGCTGGCGGGTCATGGCCGGGTCAAAGGAGCCCATGCTGCCGTCGGTCGCGCAGCAGTAAGTCACCTTGGCACCCCTGGCCGTCAAAAGCGCTACGGTGCCGCCTGATGTAAGTTCCGCGTCGTCGGGATGAGGGAATATCACAAGTACGTTCCTGGCTTCCAGCAGTTTTGGGGTAGGGATGAGGTCCTTGAGATCCATGGCTGCCTCTCCTTTAGGCGGACCGGAGGAGACCCGCTCGTCCACCTCGAATCTTGTCTCACAGTTTCTAGGAATGGATCGGTTTTCCTCCTGCGCCGGCCTTTGATTCTCTGATAGGAGGTAGTCTCATTGCAGAAGTGGAAGGACTTCGCGTACAGTCTGGGCAACTTCTCCTCCTCCGTCTTGGGGCAGACGGTGAGCGCATTCGCCATCTTCTACTACGTGGACGTGTTGAAGGTCCCTTCGGCCATGATAATGACCGTCATGACCTGGTACGGTATCTGGAACGCCGTAAACGACCCTCTGTTCGGGCAGATATCCGACAAGACCAGGACCCGGTGGGGGCGCAGAATCCCGTATATCCTGTTCTTGACTCTCCCCCTATGCCTGGCTTTCGCCCTCTTATGGATGCCGCCTTTCGCCGCCGGCGAAGCAAGGGCGCTCTACCTCTACTACTTCGCGGTCATATTTGTCTTTGACGGGCTGTTCACCATCGTGGTCCTGAACTGGACAGCGTTGTTTCCCGAGATGTACCCCAATCTGGAAGACAGGGCGAGGGTATCGGCCGTACGCCAGATCCTCGGCATCATTGGCCTCATTTTGGGCGTCGCCCTTCCCAGCGCATTGTCGGCGAGCATAGGGTGGAAGGCCATGGGGATACTCTTCGGCGCCATCTCAATGGTCACCATGTACGCTTCCCTTTGGGGCGCCAAGGAGCGTCCTGAGTTCGCTCGCGACGAAGGCCTCGGACTCATGGCGGCGCTAAAGGCTACCTATATCAACAAGTCGTTCGTCACCTACCTCATCCCCGCAATGCTCATCCAGTACACGTTTGTGGGACTCCAGGCGGTCGTGCCGTTCTACACCAAGTACGTCTTGAACGCCGACCAGAACCAGACGTCTATTCTATTGGGAGCCCTCTTTGTCACGGCCATACCTTTCGCCTACGTCTGGGGGAAGATAACCTCGAGACTCGGCCCCAAGAAGGCTATGATCAGGGCGAGTTTGCTCTACGGCGCCGGCCTGATCCCGTTCTTCTTCGCGCAGACTTTTGTCCAGGGGGTCCTCATCTGCCTGTTTCTATCGTTTGGGTTGGCGGGGATCATGGTGTTGCTCGATGTATTCATCGCGGATGTCGCCGACGAAGATGAAGTCAAGACCGGCTCTCGCCGGGAGGGCATGTACTTCGGCGTCAACGGGTTCATGATAAGGCTTGGCATATCCATAAACGCCGTGATCATGGGAAGAGTGTTGGATATCACGGGCTACGACGCCAATCTTGCCGTCCAGCCGGCCACCGCCGTCATGGGGCTCAGGGCACTCATGTCGTTCATCCCCGCCGCGGCCATCGTCCTGGCGCTTGTCGTCCTCAGATACTACCCGCTGGATGGTTCCAGACTGGCCGAAGTGAAGAGTCAGGTCGCGGCCATGCACGCGGAGAAATCGGCCAGGAGCGCGGAATTCTCGAAATAGCCGGTTCGTGTCTTGGATCCCGGCACCCAGAGGGTGAAGTCTACATAACATGTTGACGAGATTCGCCCGATGAGGAGGGATTACAGGCAATGTCTAAGCCGGCAGCGCTTCAATTACCCGGGACGATCATGGAGAGACTCCAGGCATGTATAGGTATGCCGGTTACCGTTTTTCTGAGCGGCGTCCACGGTGATCTCGCCCCGGAGATGCCGGGAATGCCGGGCAGGTTCCCAGGTCCAGGTGTGCCGTGTCCTGGCCAAGGTTTCGGTCCCGGTTTCGGTTCGGGCTTCGGTCCAGGCACCGGGTTCGATCCAGGCCGTGGGTCCGGTGGGGGCCGGCCGGCATGGCCCGGGGTTTCCAGCCTGGATGACGTAGAGGCCAAGCGTCGTCTGAGAGGGCCGTGTCCGGAGCCAAGGCCTCCGTGCCCGGGTCCGATGCCTCCGTGCCCGGAGCCGACTCCCGGTATGGGGATTATGACAACCGTTTTGCAGGGGGTACTCGCCTTCGCGGGGACCGACTATATCAGCGTGAACGTTGGCGCGGGGCGAACGATGAGCGACTTCCATGAGGTGGCGGTTCCCTACAACGCCATCGGCATGATCATCTGCGCGGGAGTCCCCATGATGTAGCCGGTCCTCAGGATGTCTAGGCGGCGATGGAGGTCATGATGGAGACAGAGTGTGGAGATCCGGTCTCCCGAAGGAGCCGGGTCTCGACTCTTTAGTGGGCGGGCGGCTGCCGGGGGGTTCGTGAGGCCAGAGGCGCAGCCGGACTCTCTCAAGAGCCGACAAACTGGGGCAGGTATTCGGCGTGAGCACTGAGATACGCGTCGAGCAGCTTCTTAGCCGTCTCACGGGACGGCACAAGTGGGTGGCAGGCCAAGGCCTCGAGCGCGTGTTTCCTTGAGCCCTTAAGGGCAGCCTCTACCGTCAGCTCCTCGTACGCGGCCACTGCTTGGATAAGGCCGCGTACGCTCGCGGGCATGTTCCCTACGGCAAAGGCATGGGAACCGGAAGCGTCCACGATAGCCGGCACCTCGACGATCTTTCCGTAAGGGAGTTCAGGCATGCTGCCCTGGTTAGGCACATTAACTATGTAAACCGACCGCGAGCCCTGGGCGATTGCGCCCAGAAGCCCAATCATCATGTCGGCGTGCCACCTTCCGCCTCTCTTGAGCTCCGGCTTCTTCCGCCCGGCGGTGACTTCCTCGAAATCGGCCAGAATCGCCTTCTCAAGTTCCATAACCTCCTGGGCCCGGGTCCGGCCAGAGTCGGCCTGATGCCTGATTATCTCATCGGTGAAGAAGTAGTACTGCAGGTATGGAGACGGGAGAAGTCCTGTCTCCCGGAATATCCTGAGAGTGTTTTCCAGTTCCATCTGGGCCTTTGGATCCGCCATAACATCGCTGCCGAACACTCTGTCAAGGTTGAGACCGGGGACTTCCTGCAGGGTCTGGCGCAGCACGGGGAGGATATCGTTTCCTCGAAGCATGACTCTGCGGGCCCAACCCAGGTGATTCAGGCCGAAGTATTCCATGAACAGCGAGGCCGGTTCAACTCCCACAAAGCCTGCCAGCGCCTCCTGGAGGATCATCGGCTCATCGCAGATGGAGATCTCTTTGATCGGGCAAGCCTTGTAGATCGCCTCGGCGACAAGCCCCGTCGGGTTCGTGTAGTTGATCAGCCACGCGCCTGGGTTGTGAGTCTCGATGTCCCGTGCGATATCCACCATCACAGGGATCGTGCGGAGGGCCATGGCGAAGCCGCCCGGCCCGGTCGTCTCCTGTCCCACCAGCCCCATCTGGGCGGGGATGGATTCATCAATGTGACGAGCGTTAAGGCCGCCGACGCGGATCTGGCACAAGATGAAGTCCATATCCTGGATGGCCTCTAAGCGGTCCTGTGTAAGGTCGAGCCGGGTGTCGGGCATCTCCGCCTCAAGCATGGTCTTGACCATCGCCCCTACAATAGCCAGTTTCCGGGAGTCTATGTCCATGAGGACCAGTCTCTCCAGGGGAACGGTGTCCTTCATACGGATGAATCCCTCTATTAGGCCGGGGGTGTAGGCGCTCCCTCCGCCGAGAATGGATACCCTAAGCCCGCTTGACATACCTGAAGACCTCCTTCAAGGGTTGCCTCGCACGAGACGGGTCAAATAGAATCCAGGTGAGCAGAATCCAGATAAGCCGGGTCCAGGCGATGAACCTCTAGGCAAAGAAACGGGATTTGAAAGGCGTGATTCGTCCTTGCAGGCGAAAAGAGTGGCAGTCGCCATGTCGGGCGGGGTCGATAGCTCCGTCGCGTGCCTTCTCCTCAAGAGGCAGGGATATGACGTGATTGGGCTCACCATGAAGCTCCTTCCGAACCCTCCTTCCCAGGATGTGGTCCGCGCTCCTTGTTGCACCCTTGAGATGGCCCAGGATGCCATGAGGATCTGCCACAGCCTCGGGATCCCGCACTACACTATTGATCTGGTCGAAGAATTCGATGAAAGTGTGATACTTCCCTTTGTGAGAGAGTATTTCCTGGCAAGAACTCCCAACCCGTGCCTTCAGTGCAACCGGGCCATGAAGTTCGGTCACCTGCTCCGGAAGGCCAGAGAGCTCGGGTGTGATTACATCGCCACGGGCCACTATGCAAGAGTGCGGCACCGAACCGATTCTGAGAGCCGGGCATTGCTCATGAGGGGAGTTGACCGGACCAAGGACCAGAGCTACGCTCTGTACCAGCTGACCCAGGACGAGTTGGAGCACTCCCTCTTTCCGTTGGGCGACCTGACAAAGGAAGAGGTCCGGAGACTAGCCCGGGAATCGGGACTCAGGACTGCCGATAAGCCTGAGAGCCAGGAGATCTGTTTTGTTACCGGTTCCTATAGAGAGTTCTTGTCCGGGCGAGGACTTGAGGCCGAACCGGGAGACATCGTCGATACTTCGGGCAAAGTCTTGGGGAGGCACGCCGGCTTGCCGTTCTACACGGTGGGGCAGAGGAAGGGGCTGGGGGTCGCGGGTGGGGAGCCCCTCTATGTCGTGGATCTCGACCGGGCCAGGAACGCCGTAGTTGTCGGGAAGCGGTCTGAAGCGTATTCGATGGGCTGTGTTGTGGAAGGGCTGAACGTAATCGCGGACAACAGGCTGCGAGATCCAGTCCGGGGCATCTGCATGGTCCGGTACAGAGGAAAGGAAGTCGGCGCCACGATGGAGCCGCTCTCCTACAGGCAGGAGGAGCCGGACTCTGCCGTCATCCGCTTCGATACCCCGGAGTTTGCGGTCACACCGGGTCAGTCAGCCGTCCTCTACCAGGACGATCTAGTGTACGGCGGCGGGGTCATCGCCAAGAGGCTGGGAAAGAAGTAGACTGTCCTGCCCTTCTACTCCCACGTCTTCGATACGTGGATTACCTTATACTTGGCCGATATTGCTTTCACAAGCCCATCCACGTCGCCGGACTTCACTCTCAAGATAACCAGTCCGGTGGGCGCCCCGGGGTGCAGGTTGGTCGAGAGGCTGGCTATGGATATGCCGAAGTCCCTGACAATCCCGGTGATCTCGGCTAGGACTCCGGCCCTGTCGGGGATCTCTATGGTGAGTCGAGTCCCCTTCGCCCGAAGTCCCATGAGTGAAACCAGGGTCCTAAAGACGTCGTTCTGGGTGACGATGGCGATCAGATTGCCTGCTTCGTCGACTACGGGCAGCGCGTCAAGGTCGTGGAAATACATGTGATACGCGGCCATCTCGATGACTTCGTTCTCACTTACGGTCATCACGTTGGCCGTCATGATGTCCTTGACCTTCACGGTATCCAGGTAATCCGACTCCCCCGACTTAGGGGTGTTTGTCACGATGTCCCAATCGGTGACTATCCCGGTTACCTTGCCGTTGGACCGGACGGGAATCGCCTCGAAGGTCTTCTCTGTCATAAGTGCCAGCAGCTCACGCAGTGTCGCATCTGGATGGATGGATGCCGGATTGCGTGTCATCACGTCTCTAACGAACATGGCGTCGCCTCCTAGGGCTTCGTCCATATTCGAGTAAGTGGAGGAGAACTCCTTCACACGGCCCTTAGCTCCTGCTCAGCCGTTGGGAGAGGTAGGCAAGAAAGGCCTCTCAGAGTGCGGGCACAAAAAGAAAGGTGGCGGAGCAGGCCCGCTCACCCAGACTGACGCCTACTATGGTACTCGAAACCTAGCCCCCGAAAACCATCTCCAACCGCTCCTCAGGCCTGCTCCGATGAATCCGTATTCCCTCATGCTTGGACGATATTCGGGTTACCTTGATTTGGCATAGTCAAGCTGGTCTTGGAGAAGACCGAGCCTTTGGCGCATGATGGCGAGCCGGTCTTCGCCAAGCTCGTACTGCTGCCTCAGGATGTCCAAACGCCTTTGGGCAAACTCTCGGAGGGTTTCGTCTTCGATCTCGGCTATCCTCGCCTCGTATTCAGGGAGCTTTGACTGGAACGTCTCCAAGCGTTCGGTCAACCTCTCTATGTTCTCGGTCACCCGCTCGATGGCCATCTCCAGGCGTTCTTGGGACGGCTCGAGGCCCCGTACGTCCTCGCCGGGCCTCCTCACGAATCCTGCTCCGAGCGCCCTGCTCAAGCGGCCCGGCATGCAGGCTGCCATTCTCTTGCCCATCTGGCGCCCCCACCGGAGTGCAGGGACTTCACCGGCACCTTCGGTTGACCGGTTGGCCAACGCGACTGAGGCGACGCCTATTACGAGGCACAACGCGCCTACCAGTACGGCTATGATTAGCCTCTTGGTTCGCATCGGTAGAAACCTCCTTTCTCTCTCTGCTCTGGAAGCCGCACGCTTCTCATATTCCCTCTGCCTCGGGCTTCCATAGATCAACGGTTCGTTGATTCTAATTGTCGCCCGAAAGTGTGAACGCACAATAGAAAAGGTGTTAACGGTTGTTTAACAATGAGGCGGGTTTCGATCCACCAGGGATCCGCCGGCGTCACTGGGTTCTCCGGCTTCGATGAGCGGCAGCTCCATCCGCATGGTCGTCCCTCTGCCCGTTTCGCTCTCAACCGAGAGACTGCCGCCGTGCCCGTCAACGATGAACTTGGCGATGGAGAGGCCTAATCCGGCGCTGGACTTTATCCGGGCCCGGGACTTGTCGGCCCTGTAGAAGCGCTGGAAAATGTGGGGGATGGCCTCCTCGGGGATGCCGGGGCCCTGGTCGGAGACGGACAGGGTGACATAGCCCGAGCCTGCCTCTCGGGCGCGCGCCTGCGCATTGATGTGTGTCGGGTCCTGCGTGCCGTCTGCCTTGACTGAGTTCCTCCCGGTAACGTTTAGCGAGACCTCCACTATCCCGGCCTCAGGAGAGTACTTGATGGCGTTGTCCAGGAGGTTCAGGACGGCTCTCGTCAGCCTGTCGGCCGACCCGAGGACCATCGCTTTCCCTGATGCAGCGGCCTCGTTCGCGCTGAACCGGAGGTCGATGTTTTTCTCCAGCGACTGGGGCCGGACGCTGTTCATGCTCGCGCGGACGACATCCGCGAAGTCGACCGGGGCCATTTCGACGGGGATCTCACCGGCTTCGAGTCTCGCCAAGTAGAACAGGTCCTCAACCAGGCGCGACAACCTTTCCGACTCGTCGTGGATTATCTCCAGTGTGCGACGCTGCTCTTCTGGGTCCTTTATGACGCCGTCCTGGAGGGCCTCCACAAATCCTCTGATGGATGTGATAGGGGTGCGGAGGTCGTGGGATATGTCCGACATCATGTTTTGCCTCTCTTCAGCCAGGGCCTTGAGCTTTTCTTTCTCCCGGGTGAGGTTGTCGACCAACACGGATATCTCTCTTGACATAGAGTTCATGGCTTGAGCCAGGTCTCCGAGCTCGTCGTTTGACCGGATATCCACTCGCTGGCGGAAATCGCCCTTGGAGATCGACCGGGCGACCTGTGACATCCGCCTGAGCGGGTCGGTGATGTTGGATGCGAGGACGTACGATAGAAGGAGGGCAACCGTCGTGGCCAAAAGTCCCGCTCTGAGCATGAACCGGGCGGCCTCAAGGGTAGACTGTCTGGCCACGGCGGAGAGAGGTCTTATGAAGATCATGGCGCCTGTAATGTAAGCGCCTGTTCGCCAGGGTACCGCCGCGCCCACGGCATCTGTGCCGGCGCTCGGGAAGTCGAAGGTCTGGGTCTGGCCGTTTCTGAGGGTGCGTGAGAGATATTGAGACGCCACTACCTGCCCTACGAGCTGTCCGTCTGATGAATCGACCAGTATGATCCCGTGAGTGTCTGTGACAAGGACTCTGGAAGATGTCACCGAGCTGATAACGCCGACCAGGTTTCTGACAACGCCTGATTCTGAGGGTGGCGCAACGGACACCCGCGCGATCAGGAGCTCCATGTTCCGGGCCTGCTGCACTAGCTGGTTCGAGGCGATTCCGCGAAAATAGGTATTGAGGAGGCGCGACTGGTAGGCGCCCATCACCAGGCCGACCAGCAATATGATGACGACAAACGTGGCCATGAGCCTTCCCCGGAGAGACACCTGCCGTGCAACGCTCCTTTCCATGACACGCCGTGATACGGATACGGATCGATCGCTACCCTGGATGCTCTTCGGTCGACTCCGCAACGCCGGCTTCGCTCCTCTTGCCGTCCGTTCCGTGGTACTCGAATTTATACCCCGCGCCCCAAGCCGTCTTGATGTATTCGGGGTGCTCCGGGTTTTTTTCGACCTTTTGCCTCAGGCGGCGGACGTGGACGTCCACGGTCCGGATATCGCCGAAATACGTGTACTCCCAGACCTTCTCCAGCAGGTATTCTCTGGAGAAGACTTTGTTAGGGTTGGTTGCCATGAGCCAGAGCAAGTCGAATTCCTTCGGCGGGAGTGTCATCCGTTCCCCCGAAACTATTACCTCGCGAGACTCCTTGTTTATGGTGAGACCCGGGTATGAGACGGCTTCGGGCTCGGGCTCTTCCGCGCGCCGGAGAACTGCCTTCACCCTGGATACCAGTTCGCGGGGACTGAACGGTTTCGTTACGTAGTCGTCCGCCCCCAGTTCCAGCCCGTAGACCTTGTCCATCTCGGCGTCCTTGGCTGTGAGCATGATGACGGGCGTCTTGCCTTCCTTGCGTATCTCTTGCAGTACTTCCCTGCCGTCCAGTTCGGGCATCATTATGTCCAGGATAATGAGACGGGGAGCCTGTTCACGCCATGCCTTCAAGGCTTCTTTGCCGGTCTTGGCCTCGATGACGCAGAACCCTTCGTTGACCAGGTAGAGTCTGACCAGTTGTCGAATGTGGTCTTCATCGTCTGCGATGAGCACTGTTCTCTCAGACACTGAGATGGGCGACCTCCTTGTTCACAACCACCCTACCTATTGACTGTACCTGCCGTCATAATAGCATACTCGTGAGACCGCGAATCAAAGGAGGCGGGGTGGATGGTGAGAGAACGGACAGAACGCGAATGTGACTGTGCCGCGGGCGAGGTCGTGAGGTCCACGGACGGCGAGACCGGCGGGCCGGCGAACGGCAGCGACATCCGTATTGAGTGTATCGGCCCGGACAGGCTGGCCGAGTACTGCGCTGTGCCGATTCGGGTAGACGTTCAGTCAATTTTGCGTG
>DUUV01000096.1 GCA_012841375.1 Candidatus Fermentithermobacillaceae bacterium | reverse complement strand
TAGTGAGTAACCGCATTGCCGATAGGGTAATCAGATCTGAAATGATTGATTCAGGTCCAAGACAAGACCATACTCCGGTGTTGCTTGAGATAGACCTCTAGAACGAGTTTGGTGTTGACTACGAGGCTGTCCATTGAGTGCTGGCAGCGGGCGTTCTATGGCGGTGTCCCCATCGAGCTTTTCCGAGCTCCGCAGGGGGTAAACCCAGGAGCTCCTGGTCAATAACCAGTATGTTCCATGAAAACATTTTACCCCGGTATAAGAAAAGTGTCACATAGCCGAAGAAGGATTCCACTGGGTGCCCCGTGTACTATGCCACTATCATGCTAGGATTCCTTCCTGCAGGGGCGATTACATGCGGAAATATGTACTGCGAAAAATCTTTGCCAGTATCCTGACGATCGTGCTTGTTATGACTCTCAACTTCCTTCTGATCCACCTGGCCCCGGGTGACCCGGTTTCTGTTTTGATGGGTCCTGACAGCAACGATCCTGAGATGCGGGCCGCTATGATGGCCAAATATGGTCTAGACAAGCCTCTCTTCCTGCAGTATTTGAACTACATAGCAGACCTGTTCAGAGGAAACCTGGGCACTTCGATCATCTTCGGGCGTCCTGTGGCCCAAATGATACTGGAGAAGATCGTCCCTACACTGTCTTTAGTGGTGACCGCATCAATTGCCGGGTTGGTGTTGGGAACTCTCATGGGGATATGGGCAGCTAGGAACGAGGGCTCCTTGCTGGACACCATCCTCTCGTCACTCGTGTATGTGCTGAACGCTGTCCCATCATTTTGGCTTGCCCTCATGCTGATCATGATGTTCGCCACGAAATTCAGGTTGTTGCCCTCATCGGGGCTGTTCGATCCCCGAGCCAACTATGCGGGGCTTGAGCTCTATCTGGATATGGGCAAACATATGATTCTGCCGCTGGTCACGCTGATCTTACTGCGCATTCCACATTATTTCCGGACAACGAAGACCTCGATATTGCAGGTTAGCGCGGAAGATTATATCAACACGTTCAGAGCTACGGGGATGAACGAGAACAAGATCTTCCGCAAGTACGTTTTTCGGAACGCTATCCTGCCGGTTGTCACGTCGTTCGGTTTGTCAATCGCATACCTCATCACGGGCGTTGCCTTGGTTGAGACCGTCTTCGCGTGGCCGGGCACCGGGCGCGTGACCATGACGGCCATCAACCAGCGGGACTATCCAACGCTGATGGGCATGTACCTGATCATGTCCATAATGGTCGCCGTGACCATGGTCATTATGGATATCGTTTACGCTATGCTTGACCCCAGGATTAGGTATTGAGAGGTGCAGCCGTGAAAAAGGTAACGGGAACTCTGAAGGTGATCGCCAGCGATCGCTACCTGATGTTTGGGTGCGTAGGGATAGTGTTTCTGCTCTTCATCGCTTTCGCGGCCCCTCTTCTTACCAACGTGTCCGCCCAGTCTTTCAAAGGCGAGAGCCTACTTCCACCCGGCTCCGACGGCCATCCTCTGGGTACCAACCACTTGGGCCAGGACGTGTACTCGATGCTGGTCTACGGAACCAGGACATCGCTGAAAGTAGGCCTGGTGTCTGCGTGCATATCGGGCGCGATGGGTGTGATCATCGGAGGGATCGCGGGATACTTCGGGGGCGCAGTGGACAGGGTGCTCTCTGAGGTCATCAACGTGTTCATGATGATCCCGACCCTATTCCTGATCATTCTGATCGTTTCCCTCTTCGGGAACAGCATACTCCACGTGATGCTGATCATCGGCATCACCTCTTGGTCGGGTAATGCGAAGATGATGCGTGCTCAGGCCCTCTCGTTAAGGGAACGGACTTTCGTCATGGCAGCCAAGGCGATGGGAGAGAGCAACCTGCGGATTCTTTTCAGGTACATCATCCCCAACGGCATCTTCCCGATCATATCAAACACTACCGCCGGCATCGCTCATGCGATCCTGACCGAGGCCAGCCTCTCGTTCCTGGGGTTGGGTGACCCGCTAAGCGTAAGTTGGGGACAGATGATTCTAGACGGCAGGAGCTACCTCTCAAGGGGATGGTGGATTTCCACGTTCGCCGGCATTGCCATAGTGCTGACTGTCCTCATCTTCTATGCGACTGGAGACGGTCTCAATCATGTCCTCAACCCTAAGGAAAGGGGGACAAAGTGATGGACCGGGTTCTAGATATCCGAGACCTATCGGTTACGTACCACAGCAGAGAGAAGAGCGTCTTTGCGGTTAACCGCGCTTCTTTCCACCTCGATCAGGGGGACGCCCTTGGAGTAGTGGGGGAGAGCGGTTCCGGAAAGTCGACTCTGGCCATGGCGGTGTTGCGTCTGCTCCCCGCCCGAATCGCCCGGGTGGAAGGCAAGGTTCTCTTCCTTGGCAAGGATTGGTTCGCCGCATCCGAAGAAGAGGTGAACGCTCTCCGATGGAAGGAGATATCTGTGGTGTTCCAGAAGTCCATGAACTCCTTCAGCCCGGTACACCGCATAGGGGACCAGATCGAGGACATCTATCGCGTCCACGAACCCAAGGCCACTAGGAAGGAGATCCTGGACAAAGCCTCAGAGCTCCTGCGTCTCGTGAACCTTAACGAGCGGGTCTATAGACTCTATCCGCACGAATTGTCAGGAGGAATGCTGCAGAGGATTTCAATCGCGGTGAGTCTCCTTCACAGGCCTAGCCTCCTGATACTTGACGAGGCGACGACAGCTCTAGACGTGGTTACCCAAGGTCAGATACTTGCGGAATTGACTGATATGGCGCGCACCCTAAAGACATCTCGGATAATGGTGACTCACGACATATCGGTGGTTGCCTCGTCGTGCAACCTGGTGGCTGTCATGTATGCCGGCCATGTGGTTGAGAGGGGACCTACCTCCTCGGTCCTCAAAGAGCCGTTACACCCATACACCAAGGGTCTCCTCAGCTCGTTCCCCTCGCTTCGGGGTGAGAAGACTCAGCTCCGAGCGATCCCTGGTTTTTTGCCCGATCTTTCCAAGAGGTATGAGGGATGCATCTTCGCCCCCAGGTGTCCGAGGGCCATGGATGTGTGCTCCAGGGAGCTACCGTATGAGACGGCGATAACCGAGGACCATTCGGTTGTGTGCCACTTGTACGGAGGTGATGTTTCGTGAGCGGGCCGTACGTGAAGATCGACAACATCTCCATGTTCTACCCCGTGAAAGAAGGTTTGGGCCTGTTCGCGAAAGAGAGAGACCGGAAGTATGTCAAGGCGGTCAACGGTGTCTCCCTGGATATCGCTCGCGGAGAGGTATTGGGGCTAATCGGCGAATCGGGGTGCGGTAAGTCTACGCTTGGGCGTATCCTCGCTCGTCTCGAGAACCCCACCCATGGAGATGTATTCATCGATGGCGTCTCGACCGCCGAGATGTTTAGGTCTGATCCGAAAAAGTTCAGGCGGACTGTGCAGATCGTTTTTCAAAACCCTTACGATACCTTTTCGCCGCGGAACACAATCGAGACGATCCTCATGCGCCCACTGAGGGATCACGGGATAGGTGTCAACGACCAGGCGAGGATGCAGATGTGTCTGGAAGCCTTAGAATCGTGCGGGTTGCGGCCGGCTGAGGATATTATGAAACGTTTCCCTCACGAGCTATCGGGCGGCCAGCTCCAGCGCGTCTCTATCCTGCGCTCAATGTTCTTTGAACCCAGCTTCATCATTGCCGATGAGCCGGTCTCGATGCTGGACGTTTCCGTTCGGGCAGATATCATCAACATGCTGCTTAGTCTCAAGGATCAGAGAGATGCTTCTCTCTTGTTCATAAGCCACGACATTGCTTTGACCCGGTACATATCGGATCACATAGCGGTCATGTACCTAGGGCGGATCGTCGAGTACGCAGCCACGGACGAAGTCATCAACGATCCACGACACCCTTACACAAGAGTATTGCTTTCCAACTGCGCATCCATAGACGTAGACGAGATCCTGACCCCCATGGCGATAGGAGGTGAACCGCCTACCCCGATCAACCCCGGTCCCGGTTGCTTTTTCGCGGATCGTTGCTTCATGGCGGCCGAGGATTGTTTCGAACGGTATCCGGACACAGTCGAAGTTGAGAAGGGCCACTTTGTCTCCTGTTGGCGTTCCAACATCTGGGGCGTTAAGTAAGCCCATAACGCCATACGCGGGCCAAGGGAGCCCTGCAATGTCATAGTGAGGAGGAAGCGAGAGTGAAAAAGGCAGTAATATGGTTCGTAGCCGTGGTCCTGATCGCGTCCTTGGCTTTGGCAGGGTGCACGCCACAGACCGAGGAAACCGACACGCCCCCGGTAGCCGAAGAAAAGGTGCTGATCGTAAGGGCTACTTCAGACCCGACAACTTTCCAGCCTGACGTGGCCGGGAACGACGCGGCTTACGGGATCGCGCAGAACGTCTTCAACAGACTGGTGAAGCTGGACGCAGACATTCAGGTCATCCCGGACCTCGCCCGGAGCTGGAGTTCCAGTGAGGATGGATTGTCCATCACTTTCAACCTGGTTCAAAACGCCAAGTGGCATGACGGCGAGCCGGTTACGTCGAAGGATGTCAAGTATACTTTCGACTACATCAAAGACCACCCGGAGTGCTTCGCCCACAATTACTTCAAGAACGTTGAGAGCATCAGCGCACCCGATGACTACACTGTAGTCTTCCACATGTCCCGGCCGGACTCCGCCGTTCTCGGCTATCTGGCCTGGTACGCGACCTTCATCATGCCTGAGCACGTCTATAACAACGGACAGCCCTGGGAGGAGAATCCGGCTAACCAGGCCCCCATCGGTTCTGGCCCGTTCAAGTTCGAAAAGCACAACCCAGGTGTGAACGTTGTCTTGGTCAAGAACTCCGAGTATTGGGAGGCCGAGCCTAAGCTCGACAAGCTGATCTACCAGATCATCCCCGACGACGCCACCGCGGTCCAGGCTCTCCTCAACGGTGAAGTGGATTACATGACTCTACCTGCGACAGAGGTGGAGAGCTTCAAGTCCAATCCCGACTTCACCTTGGTTCCCTATTCACTACCGTCGCCCCTCTATATGGTGTTTAACTTCGATGAGGGCAAGGACGTGCCTTTCGCGGTGAGAAAAGCGATCGCCATGTGCATAAACCGTGATGAGATCTCTACCAAGGTGTTCGCGGGCATTCAGCCTCCCGAGTACAACTTCTATCCATCGGTCATGGGCTGGTCCTCGAACTCCGACGCCCCTGCCCCTTCGTTTGATATCGAGGGAGCCAAAGCGGTCCTTGAGGCAGCCGGCTACACTAAGGATGCCGAAGGCTACTACGTTAGGGGCCTCGTCGTCGATTGTTTTTCCCAGTCTTACATCGACGCGGTGAAGCTGATCTCTGCCGCCTGCAAAGACGCCGGTATTGAACTGATAATCAACGCTTTGGAGGGACAGGCCTGGTCCACCAAGGTATCGACTAATCAGGACTTCGTGATAGCTACGCTGGGTGGTTTCCAAGGGCCCGACGTTTCTGCCCTGGCCGGTCGTATAAGCACCGAAGGCGCGATGAACCACGGTGACTACTCCAACGCCAGGATCGATGAGCTATTTGAGCTCGGTCTTGTGTCGACGGATCCCGCGGTTCGGAAGCCGTACTACCATGAGATTCAGAAGATCATGTCTGAGGAACTGCCCACTATCCCCATCGTCGGATACCAGGCCTATACCTGCCAGGCGTCCTACGTCAAGGATAGTCCTTACGAGTGCGCCGGAAGGGCCGGTTGGAGCGAGTACCTGTACACCGATATCGTTAAGTAGAGAGCGGCTCGCATACGGAGGGGGTGCACTGTACTCCCTCCGTTTTGGTTTGAAAAGGCAGGAAGGGCGTGTTTGCGATGAAGAGCAGCTATGAGAGATTAGTGAAAAGCGTCCCTGATTACAAGGTGTTCTTGACCGTCGACGAGATGGACGAGAGCACCCGGCAGTTGGCTACGGAGCACCCGGACTGTGTGAAAGTATTCGAAGCCGGCAGATCGAGAGAGAACCATTCGATCCTTTGCCTCAAAATAGGTGATGGGCCTCAGAACGCGCTCATATTCGGCTGTCCCCATCCAAACGAGCCGATAGGCTCGATGCTGTTGGAGCACTTCGCAAGGTCGCTTGCAGAGGACCCGGAACTACGAAAGGACCTTGGGTTCACCTGGTATATCATCAAGTGCTGGGATGTTGACGGGGCGAAACTTAACGAGAACTGGTTCAAAGGGCCCTTTACTCTGCGCAACTACATCGGGAACATCTACCGGCCCGCGGGCTTCGAGCAGGTGGACTGGACGTTCCCCGTTGACTACAAAGAACTGCATTTCCACGATGTGCTGCCCGAGACCAAGGCCATGATGAACCTTATAGATGACGTAAAACCCCGATTCATATACTCGCTCCACAATGCGGGATTCGGTGGAGTGTACTGGTACATGAGCGCTCCAACGACAGATATCTTTGAGGATCTGCGGAAGGTTCCTGTCAAGTACAAAGTCCCCGTGCATTTGGGCGAGCCTGAGAGCCCCGCGGCCCCGGTTTTCTATCCTGCGATTTACGGATGCCTTGGCATCGAGAGTGCATACGACCATATGGAGAAGTACGGCAGGAATATGAAGGAGTACGCGAAGACCATGCGCACCGGCAACAACAGCGCAGCATACGCGAGATCGCGTCACGGGTCGTTCACTCTCCTCACCGAATTGCCCTATTTCTATGACCCGCGGATAGAAGACCAGAGTCCGTCGGATATGCTTCGCAAGGACGCCGTCATCCAGAAGATAGAAGAAGGGGCCCGTATTTCGAAGGGCATCATCGATATCCTGGAAATGTCGAAGGCGTACATGGACCCCGGCAACCACTTCAAACTGGCGGTGGAGGCCTTCAACAGCGATAGGGGCTCTCGCCAGGCGATGCTCAAGATGGCGTCAGAAAACCCGGAGTACGCCAGACCCGCGACCGGCGCCGAGAAGTTTGACAACCTCCTGGTCTCCAAGTTCTATAGGGCCATCAGCTGTGGAATGCTTGTTCGAGCGAACGCAAGCGAGTTGGCTGAGATGGATGAGTCGGGAGAGCAGAACGTCGAGAAGCGTGAGGCTCTGGAAACGGCCCTCGGCCGCGCGAAGGAGTTGTTCGATGAAGTAGTCGGAGACCTCGAAGCCAAGATGAACTATCAAGTCGTTCCAATAAAGAAGCTGGTCAGCATCCAGTTGGAGTGCGGCTTGATGGTGGCGGAGTACCTAAAGGCTCACCCGGAAGTGTAGGTGTGCCAAGCAGGAGGGCGGAGCGCAAAGTAAGTAGCCCCGCCCTCCAGAGTGTAGAAATGAGCCTGTGGTTCCTCAGACCTTGGCGCACTCCTCGCGCATGAGTTCGACAAATCGAGCTTCCTGCTTAGTCATAACTCGCCCTTCTGGACGCAGTAACCAGAAATTGATTTTTATGTAGTCTCTTAACGGGACATATGCTATGCCTTGGCTATAGGGTTTTAGAAATGATCGGTGGCCTAGAGAGAAGCTCTTTGTCGTGTGAAGTAGGTAATTGAGCAAGAGGCTGTCCTGGACGTTTACGTACCGCTGGTGTTCACTGAGGCGGAAGTCAATGGCGCTATAGTCAGCCAGATTAGAGTAGTCGTCGAGCCCGTCTTCGCCGCTAAAGACGAAGGTATGATCGGACAGATCCGCAATTGATAGCTCGCTGCGTGACGACAACGGGTCCTTAACGCTGATCATGACCAAGTTGGGCACAGAGCGGATCTCAACTATCTCAATCCCTCTCTGGGGAAAGCTGGATTTCCATAGTTCTGCTTGCCGTTCGGTAGCGTAGATGAAACCAATATCGCATTCTCCGTTTTCGAGCATATCAATCACTTGGCTGTTCTCGCACATCACACATTGTAGCCTGTAGCTGTTGTCGCTTCGCGAAAGCTCCTCTACCAATCGAGAAAAGGCAGCAGGCAGGACGCCAGACTGGACCGTGGCAATCCGCATTTTGGTCGCGCTACCGTCGGACGGATCCCTGAGTTCCTCGATTGTCTGAAGCACCCTGCTGGCTTTTCTTAGAAAAGCTTGCCCTTCTTCTGTCGGATGCATGCCGCGCCGTGATCGTCTGAAGATGGTTATCCCGGCTTCCTGCTCCAGTTCCCGTATAGCGAAGCTCAATGCCGACTGCGACACGAACAGCGCTTTCGCAGCTCTGCTGAGGGAACCGCAGCGATAGACCATCATGGCATACTGCAACTGACGCAATGTCATGACTTTCACCTCGACTCACATTCAACCATAGAGGGCATAACCCCGCAACAGAGCGTTCGATTTCGCTTATGTACCTTCCGAAAAAGGGTATAGCCCGTACAAAGGAATCATTGTTGCGGGAGGAAAAATCCAAAGGCAGGACACGGATACTATTTGAGTAACAACGGAGGTTGGGCGCAGTGAAGTCAGCCAGTCAGATAATGCGAGAATTGGTCGCTGTTCAAAGCGATACCGGAACGACGCTGGAAGTGAACGTGGCAGCGAAAATCCTGGAACTCATTAAGGAAGATGAATACTTCAGGGCTAATCCCGATCTCTGTGGGGCGTATCAAGATGATGACGCCCTTGGCCGCCCCGTGGTGTGGGCACTAAAAAGGGGTTCCAGCGCTCGAACGCTGATAATCTCCGGACACTATGACTGCGTAGAAACCCAATGCTATGGTCCATTACAGGAATACGCTCTAAATCCGGATTCGCTAAAGAATCTGATGAAGGAGAACTCCACAACGGATGAGCAGCTCCGTCGCGATCTGGAAGATGACAACTGGGTCTTCGGTAGGGGTACTGCCGATATGAAAGGGGGGTTGGCGGCAGCCCTCTTTGCTCTCAGGAGTTGGCCGGGCGGCGAGGTCAACGTACTGTTTACCGCCGTTAGTGACGAAGAGAACCTTTCTGCCGGAGCGCGTCAAGCAGTAGGATTGTATGCCGACCTTAAGAACCGATTCGGGCTTGACTATCGGCTCTGCGTAATATGCGAATCCTGTCGACGTAACCCGGAGAAGGATGATCCTTTCCCGTTTGCCAGCGGAGGACCTGGAAAGATCCTGCCGATCGTACTGGTGAAAGGAGAGCTCGCACACTCCTGTGACGTTCTAGGCGGGCTTAACTCCGCGCTAATCATGGCTGAAGTGATAAAGAACGTTGAGCTCTCGCCTGACTTCTTATCGGTTGACGGAGATGTATCAACCCAGCCTCCTGCCACACAACTGGCCCGGGACCTTAAAGAGCACTACGATGTGTCGCTTCCACAGTACAGCGCCGCTGCGTTTAACATGACCTTCCTGACCAGTACTGATCCCATGGACTTGATCTCCAGACTTAGGAAGGTGTGCGTTCGATCGATTGAAACGGTTATTGCTCGGTATAACCAAGTCTTTGACACAATGAAGAACAGAGGCCTCTTGAGTCGAGAAAAGAAAGCGTGGACTGTTCCACCCACTATGACACTGGAGGAACTGCGGAGCAGCGTACTCCAGAAGAAGGCTGCGTTCAAAGAGTTCGAGGAACACCTCCGCCGAAGGACCGCGCAGCGTTTATCAGCAGGCCAGACTCTGCAAGAAGCCAGCGTCGCCTATCTGAAGGAGATCGTCGAGTTCGCGGACATCACGCCTCCCGCAGTGGTCATAGGCGTTGCTCCACCATACTATGGGGCAGTCAGTAACGATCGTCTAGGCTGGGATTCCGCGCAGTTTCTGTCGAGTATTCAACCCAACCTTCAGAGGCTTCACGGCATACGCATGGTAGAAGCCAGCTACGCTACCGCCATGACAGACATGAGCTACATGTCTTGTGTGGACCCACAAAGCGCGCAACAGGTTATGAACAACATGGCCCTGCCTTCCGGAATCTATGATATCGATTTCGCCGGCATCGCAGAGATGAACATACCAACGCTCCTTATTGGACCGGCTGGAAGAGATATCCATCAGGCAGCGGAGCGAGTCTACTTGCCAGACGTAGAGCGAAACGTACCTGAGATCCTCCTGGAGATCATGAAGACTCTGTAAGAGGCGCGGGCTTACGAGTTGCAGGAGAGCCAGGATTAAGAGATTTGGGCGCGCGAGGACGGTACTCTATCGTGAAGACGAAGCGCGCTCGTACTCCTTGATCCACTGGCTCAATCTGCTTTGGGCGATACCGCTGGTTGCTGAGAACCTCAGGCACGAGATCATTCGCTGTATGTATCACTTGCATTGAGGCAACCCAAGACAAGGGGGACCTTGCCGGTACCCACAGAGAGGATGACGCTAGACTCACAATATCGCTAAAGCCTCTTAGCCCTGACGTACTCAATAGCTTCCTTGCCGGTCATGTGTTCGATATCAATCGCAATAGCATACGCTTGGTTGCATTTGGCTATCTTATCCTGTCTATCTTTTTCAGGCTG
>DUUV01000090.1 GCA_012841375.1 Candidatus Fermentithermobacillaceae bacterium | reverse complement strand
TACAAGAGCGCGTACTACCAAGGTGGTTATCCACCCGAAGCAGAAGGAGTATGCACCGACCTTGTTTGGCGAGCGCTTTGGAGTGCAGGGTACGACCTCAAGACATCTGTGGACCGGGACATCGCCGCGGCAGTCGAGGACTATCCAAGGGTCGAAGGCTCGCCTGACCCCAACATCGACTTCAGAAGAGTGCCCAACCTCTTCGCATTCTTCTCGAGGACTTCCACATCCCTCACTACCGAGGTTAAGCCCTGGGACGCCGGTAACGCCGCGGAATGGCAGCCTGGGGACATGGTGATCTTCGGGAGAGGCTGCGACCATATCGGAATCGTCTCTGACAGGCGTCTGAAGAACGGAATACCCTTGATCATTCATCACGGGTGGGGTCATCCGGTGGAGGACAATGCCCTGGGGTACCTCGGAGATCAGATAGCAGCACATTTCCGCTTGGATCTAAAGAAGATCGAGACTAGGTGAGCGAGACCCTTGATTCGCCATAACATGATAGGCCGTTACATGAAAGGCCGCTACTTGACCTTGAATGTCTCCCGGTAGACTGACGGGGTCATGCCGACCGATTCTCTAAACACCCTCGAGGAATGGCTATTGTAATCTATGTGGCAGGCGGCAAATGCCTGCGCGATTGACAGGTTGGTATCGAGCAGCTTTTCTTTGAGCCTCTTGATTTTGCAGTCAGTGTAATACTGGTGCGGGGTTACTCCCATGTGCTTCTTGAACAGCTTGGCGAAGTGAGACCTGCTCAGGCAAGCCGCCTGTGCCGCTTTGTCTGCGTCAAACGGCTCATGCAGATGAGTCTCAATGTACTGCCTGCCCCGACCTATCTCTTCCTTCCCCCGGTAGACCCTTTTGAAGATGAAGAGGGCGGCAAAGAACTCAACCTCTCCGCCGGCGTTCTTAAGTGGGAAGCACACGATATCCGAACTTATCATCTGGATGTCTCTGTCGACGACGTTGAAATACCGGATCATGTCCCGGTAGGATGCGTTGAAATCGGTAAGATACACAGTCTTGCCGGAGAGCACCTGCTTCATCTTATTCATGACGGCGAGCTCATTCACAATCGGGTCTTTGAAAGCGTTGTACTTGCCTATGTGCGATTCCCTGCTCCTTATGCCGATCATCTCTAGGGCCGCTTGGTTGATCATCACCGCCGTCCCGTCAAGGGAGAAGATCTGAATCGGATAGGGGAAGGATTCAAACACCGCCGCAAGCAGTTCCTTTTCCTCAGGAAGCACCGGGATCGCCTCAGGCAGCCTACGCGTATCCTCAACCTGTACTCTCACGGTATGACCCCCACTTGTTCTTGGCCCTGGTATATTCCGATAGGCCATAGGAGAGACGCCGAATCTCCTTCTGAACAATCTCGCGGAATTCCCGCTATACCTCACATTACAGGAGGCGAAGACCTCAGAGATCGACAGGTTGGTGTCGAGCAACTTCTCAGCCAACTTGCTCATCTTGTAGTCCAGGTAATAAGCATAGGGGGTCTTGCCGGTGTGCTTCTTGAAGAGCCTCGTGAAATAATCTTTGCTGAGAGAGGTTGCGCTGGCAGTCTCGTGAACATCAAACCTCTCGTGCCAGTGGCTCTCTATGAACTCCTTCGCTTTCTCGATTTCGTCCTTGCTCCGGTAAACCCTCCTGTTGATGAGCAAGGCCGCAACGTGAGTCACCTTGCCTAGATCATCAAGAGCGGGGAAAACCGTGATGTCCTGGTACACGGACTCGACGTCGAAGTCCCTGATACCGTAGCGTTCCGAGATATCCTCCAAGGGCACTCGGATGTCGTGGAAGAAGACAGTTTCGCCCTTGAATGCCGGTTCCAACTCGTCTAGCCGGCCGGTCGCGATGACTGCAGGGTCGCCTAGCACATTGTACTTGCCCACCACCACACCGGGATCCGAAGAATGGTATTCAATCAGCATAGCCTCGTTCATCAGCACCGAAGTGCCATCAGAGGCGTAGACGTGGATCGGATAGGGTAAGGATTCGATCGCGTTGGCAGACAGCCCTTTTTCAGAAAGCGATTGCGGCGCTTCTCTTGCCATCCCGGTCTCAAACCCTCCAGTTCTGCTCGGTTAGTTCTGCTCAGTTAGTTCAGGACACTCAGGCTCTTCACATCACATCACTTCCTATTCTAGTACAAGACGCAACAAGACTCATCTGGATGGAAGGACGATAGGCTCCGTTCCTGGCCCCTGTCACCGATGATAGGCGATCGTGGTGGGGATGAGGTAGGTGCCCCGCTCGGCCATCATCTAGCACGAGTAGCAGCAGTTGCTCCGCGCTACTCCTCCCAGTTGACTACTCCACCCAAGTGACTACTCCACCCAGGTGACCACTTCGTCCATGGGTTTGCGCGAACGCGCCGCGGGTGACTCCGCCGGGTAGCCCAGGCTCACCGCTGCGACCACGCCTCCCTTGAGCCCCAAGAACGCCGCCATTTCATCCGCCGCGTGCAGGACGTCGCAGATCCACAGAGAGCCGAGCCCGAGATCGATTGCGGCAAGCAGCAAATTCTGGATGGCAGCCCCTATGGATTGGATGTCCACCAGGTTCAACGCCCTTCCCATACGTCCACCCTGCTCGGCAAGCGTCCAGTCCGACTCGACGACCATGATGAGGACCGGCGCCTGGCGCATGATGCGGGCGGAGTTCTCCGCGCTGCCGGTGTTCCGGCCTTCGGCCTTGGCCTGGACAAGGCCCCGTTCCATGATGCCCACGAGTTCGTCCTTCTTGGTCCCCTGGAGCACGTAGAAGCGCCACGGCTGCTTGTTCTTGCCTGACGGCGCCTTAATGCCCGCGTCCAGCACCTTCTCAATGAGCTCCCGACTTACGGGCCTGTCCTCGAACCTGCGGATGCTCCTCCGGTCCGCTATGGCCTGCATGACTTCCATTTGCTATCCCTGGTTACTTCTTTCGGCTCGCGCTTGTGGCGCCTTGGCTGTGTTCATGTCTAGCATCAGACTTCACCGTGTTGGGACGGTTTCCTCCGACAAATAGGCAGGGCCCTGTGCGACACTGCACAAGGCCCTGCCACCTATCGTGAACTCCCTCAGGTAGCCGGAACTGAGCTCGGCCTACCCTACTTATTGGCGTTCTCTGCGAACCGCATCAAGACAGCGGCGACCTGAGCCCTTGATGCGTTACTCCGGGGGGCCAGAGTTGTGGGCGTGGTGCCGGCGATTATGCCCTTGGCGTTGGCCCAGGTCATTGCATCGCAAGCCCAGGCATCAATCTCTGCCGCATCAGAGTACCCGCCCAGGTTCGAAGCCGCTGAAAGGCTATAGCCCTTGTAAGTTGCGTATCGGTAAAGGATGACCGCCATCTGCTGCCGGGTTACGTCGTCGCCGACCCCGAATCTGCCGTCAGGGTATCCCTCAACAATCCCATTGGCGCACGCCCAGTTGACAGCGGCGGTGTACCACTGCCCGGCCTGGACGTCCGTAAGAGGACTGATAGCCGACGCCTCAGGCGCGCCGTCTAGGCGATGGAGCACCGTCACCAGCATCGCTCTGGTCATGGTTCCCTGCGGTGCGAAGGTGGACCTGGACTTTCCCTGGAACAGCCCGCGGGCGCAAACATAGTAGATGCTGTCAAACCACCAGTCGTCCTCGTCCACGTCAACGAAAGGCAGAGTGTCGACCGGTTGCAGTGCGTAGTACGAGAAGTGGTCGGTTGTGAACTCGAAGAAGCGGACGCCGTTCCTCAGGACCACAACCCCCTCAACCAGTACCGGGGTTCCATCGGCCGCTATGTGATAGAGGTAAACGTTTTGTCCCTCGAGGTCATCGGGCACGGCTATACTCACAATGACGGCGCCGTCGAACTCCACTATCTCCTCTGAGGCTGACTGTACCGACAGCTCGTACACGACGCCCTGGCCCGCCGCTGCTCTGACCTGGTCAGGGAGGCTACTCTCATCCCGCCTGGCCAGCGCCACGGTCAGATCCTCGCCCCCCGCCTGAGCAGCCATGCCCAGCACGGCGTCCCTGTCGAAGGCGACATTCCCTTCGGCGGTCTCCACCGCGACTGATGCAGCATCCGCGCTCTCTGCCGCCTCAAATATGTCGGAAGGGATGATTGTCGACTCGCCGCTGGTTGAGATCGACACACCTAAGGTCGAAGCGCCTGTTGCAGCGTCCGTTGACGTTCTAGCGACCCTGGTGACCTGGTTTCCCTGGGCATCGGTCAGGGTCGTGGTAACGATCTGGGTGGATACGCTCCCATCAAGGGTTGTCTCTGTCCGTGTAACCGGCTGCGTAGCCGGCGTGGTGGCAGAGCCACCTGTGGAACCTCCGGGTACGTCCGATCCGGGCGAAGAATCGTCAGGAGGCGTAGCCGGTGCAATCGTGAAGGTCGTTTCGGAGAATTCGCCGCCGTCGTAGTCTGCTGCTTTGACGGAGTACGTGCCTGCCGACAGAGCCATGGTAATTGATTTGGCGAATGTCCAGTCTGTCTCGACGCCGGCTGTCTCCATGCGAAGCAGCGTAGAGCCGCTATACACCAGCACCGCCACCGCATGAGTACCTTCAGAGACTGCGCCCGTAACCGATACAACACCGCCTGAGTAGGACGCGGAGACCTCCATCACGGCGCCTGCCATGGCCACCTGCGGCATACCGAAGAGGCTCGCGCACAGTACGGCTGCAGTCAGGAGGATCGCAACGAACCTCGTTTTCGTGTCTATGCTGATCTCGTTCATCTGCTCTTGCCTCCCCTCTTAGTCCGCCTGCCACTGAACGCCTACTCCGGAACCGAAGAAGACTCCGCCGAAGCTGCCGCTTGTATCAGGCTCATCTTTAAGAACCAGAACATTGACCTTGACGGGAGCCCCCGCGCTTGTGGGAGCCTCGTAGATCAGGTAGTCGGCTGGGTCAGCATGCTCGGGGTACACGAACACGCCCCTGTCCGAATCGAACAAATGAGCGACGGAATCCTCCGGATCCTTATGCGGATCATAGGGAGCCCCTATGATCTCAGTCGTTGTGCTCCCGTCGGCCCAGGTGAAGGTCACATACAACCCGTATGGCACATCCTCTCCATCCGGGATGCAGTAGGTAGCGAAAATGTGATATGCCGTGCCGTCGTCGTAGTGCACTTTGCTGCCGTACTGGGTACCGTGGAAGACCTGGCCCGGCCGGTTTTCGCCATGTAGGTCGAAAGCGTCGATTTCCACGCCCACCCGGTGGATGTGGAGCTCGCGGGTGACGGAACCGTTGATCGTAACCTCCAGAGTAATCCGGTCGTAGAAGTCGGACAGGAACTCAACCGTGTAGGTATCGTCCTCGTTATGTGACACGGTGTAGCCCTGGAATGTACCCGTAGGTACTGAGAACTCAGTCACGCCACCGAGC
>DUUV01000072.1 GCA_012841375.1 Candidatus Fermentithermobacillaceae bacterium | reverse complement strand
ACTCGAATTCCCTGGTCATCTTGTTTCGGAGGTCCTGCCACGCCGCCAGGAGCTTCTCCTTGCCGGTGAGGGTCTTCACTCCATCAGCCTCAATCCACCGCTTCCTGACTTCCTCGTCCTTTATCCAATAGCCGTCTACATCCGATCGTTTGAGCGGAACGATGGTCCGAGCCACTGCCTCAGGCACAATGCGGAGGTCCGAGGACCGGCCTATTTGGGCGTCTAAGGCTTCTTCGAGTTCGGCTTCTATACTTTGGAGGTCGGCGTAGGCATCCCCTCCGCCTTCTGCCCTGCGGATTGCCTCTCGTCGTTCGGTGGACATGGCTTCCGGCATGTCAATTGAGACTACAGGGCGGTATTTGGTGATAGCGTCAAGTACCTTGGGACCATTCTCACCGGTCGGGATAAAGAACCGTGTGTTCCAGTTGATCCTCTCACTGAACACCCCTGCTTTTTCGAGCTCATGGCGGTGGTAGTAAGGGTCATGGGTCAGGATCTCTATGCGAGACTCACCTTGCACCTTACGTCTCACTATCCGCCAGCCGTTGGACAGGTGGATTGTGGCGTTATCGCTAATTACCTTGTCCAGCATTTCCGCCGATGTGAGAGATTGCTTCGTTCTACTCGCTCCCAGCCTCTGGAGCGTAATGTCTAGTTCGTGCTCATCGAGCTTTCTACCCAGGAACTGCTTCCCATCATCCGTTTTCACCCTGTAGACCTTCTGATGGCCGCCGGGGAGCCTGTCCCAGATAGGGAGGACGGTTCCGGTAATGAGGTGGAGTCTTGCCTTCCTGAACTCAGGGACCTTTGTCAACGCCTCGTCCCAAGCGACACGGGCCTCTTCCTCAGAGAGCGATTTCCAGTTGCCCCTCGCGAATTCATCGTCAGTAATGCGGCTGGCCTCGCCCTCGCGTTGGCCCACTTGCCGGTATTGCTTCACGACCTCACCCGTATAGAGCGTCTTGTCCTGGGCGGGGAAGAAGGCGTAGACGTTGCCGCTCCTCGTGTTTCGGTAGAAGCCCTTGAAACCTTTGACCTTCTTGGAGAGACCGAGCACCGTGTCGAAGTCGTTTTTCTTCACCTTGTGATAAACGTCCAGCCCCATGTATTTGGTCTCGGCCTTCGTCCTTTGGTCGGTGAACACAGTCCTCTCTTCGGCGACCTCTATCCTGTCCGCCTTGAAGTCCTCAAGTCCAACGTCCAGGTTCCCTGCGGCTATGGCCTGGTCGATCTTGTGCTTGAGTCTTAAGTCGAACTCATCAAAGACCTGGTTCTGGACGGAAGACTCCAAGGAGAGTATGCGGTTCAGGAACCTCGGCACATCGTTCAAGAGTTGCAGGTTTGAAGTGAGGTTTCCGTGCTCATCCACCAACTTCTCCAGGCCCATTTTGCTGAGCATTTCCGTGCTGTCCAAACCTTCGATCTTTTCGGCCACGAGATCCTGGTAGAACATGATCAGCGCATCTTTGGCGCAACGACCTTCTAGGTTGTCCGCTGCAGAGAAAAGCCCTTGGCTCCCTGTCTGCCTCTGCCCTTTGGTGAGAGCGCCAAGCTGGTCAAGGCGCCTTGCGATAGTCGATATGAACCTCTTTTGTCCCTTGAGACTAGTGGTTACAAGCCTGTAGTGGGGCTGGCTGGCTTCGTTGCTCCTGTGGGTACGGCCAAAGCCCTGGACGCACACATCGGCCCTCCATCCGGGCTGTATGACGTAATGAACCCTCTGCCTTGTGTTCTTGGTCTTGGGATCGGCGTGATAGCTCTGCCCGGTGCCGCCCGCCTCGGAGAACACCAGTATCCGCTTCTTGTCGGCACGGAAGGACTCAATATCCGCAAGGCAGTGCCTATCGCTCCAGGACTCCTGAACGCGCCTCATACGCCCCGACTCATCGGGCTTTCTCACCACACGCCTCGTGCGACCGGTGACTTCCGCCACGTTCTCTACGCCGAAGTGGTCAAGTATGAGTTCCAGAGGACCGTCGGGAACCTTGATCATCCCGACTTCCCGCATAAGGTTTTCCTTGGCCTCTAGGGCTTCCTGGTTTATGACGGGGTTCCCCTGGCTGTCTGTGACGGGTCTTGACCGCACGTTGCCGCGTTCGTCGGTGTATTGCTCATACTGTTGGGTCGGGAAACTTCTGTCGAGGTACTGAAGCAGGATGTCCCTCGGGGTCAGGTCCAAATCCTCGAGATCCTGTTCCTCTTCCAACTCGGCAAGCTGCCTCTCCTGAATCGCTTGGTTGGTGTTGACGAGCTGCATGACCACGGATTTTCCATCCGCCAAGTCCTTCTCAACCGCCTTTATGACGGAAGGCATCTGCATGGCCGTGAGGATCTGATTGAAAAACCTCTGCTGCGAACTCCAGAACTGGGCCATGGCGTTGCTCTTGGCTTGCCCATCCGCGTTCTGCCCGGTGTCCTCTAGCGCCTCATTCACATTCTGCAAGACTATCTGCCATGAGCGCGCTAGGGTATCGTATATCTCAGTTTGTTGAGGCGTGAGTTGGTGCTCCAGCGTGTCATAGGTGCACCCCTCGTAGGAAAGGGTGCGAGAGATGTAGGAGCCCATGGCCTTCATGTCACGGGCCACAAGTTCCATAGCCGCCAGTCCGCCTGCGGAGATTTCAGTGACAAAGTTCTCGGCCGTCGGGAACGGCGTACCCTCGCCCCATAGCCCGAGCCTGTCCGCATAGGCGAGGTTCACCGGGTCCGTCGCCCCGGTAGCCGAGGAGTAGACCACCCTTGCGTTGGGAAGGAGCCTTTGCAGTTCGACGCCCGCCAGAGCCCGGGCTGACGCTTGCTTCACACCCCTCACGCCTTTTACAGGTAGGCAGTTCTGCATCAAGTGAGCCTCATCGAAGATGATTACCCCGTCGTAGTCCTTGCCGAACCACTCCACAACCTGATCGATCCGAGCACGTTTGCCGGCTGTCTTCTTAATCTCGCCCTTGGAGGCACTAAGTCCCGACTTGAGAGTGTCGTAAGGTACGAAGAGAATCCCGCGGTCAAGTTTGATGTCCGTCCCCAGTTTCACCTTTGACAGGGGAAGTATGTCGGTCTTCTTGCCCCCGAGGTCCGTCCAGTCCCTTATGGCATCCTCCAAGAGTTTCACGTTCTTAGAAGCCCAAATCGCTTTCTTCCTGCCCCGCCTCATGTTGTCCAGGATGATACCCGCGACCTCGCGCCCTTTTCCTACTCCAGTGCCGTCGCCTATGAAGTAGCCGCGCCTCTTGCCGTCAGGCAGCATTTGTTCATGGGATTGCCCTGCGTAAACGATAGGTTCCAACTGGGCTATGGAGAGTTCGCCCTTCTCGATTAGACTCTTGGGCAAGTCGGGCGTGTACGTGGGATCGATGGGAACGACCGCCGCCATAGCCGCGCTCTCGGCTAATGCGCTTGGGTGCTCCTTTGCGCCCTCAACCTTGAGCTTCTGCGGCACGTAACGGGAGTAGACGGGGGAGGATTCGTCGCCGGTCAAGACCTCTTCTCCAAACTGTGTCTCGCCGCGAGATTCCACGGTGATCTCTGAGACAGCCTCTACCTCTGCCTGAGTGGCTTCGCTTGGCTGTCCAACGCGCTCACTAGGCTGTCCAAGACGTACTGACTCGCGCCCTCCGGCGAGTTCTGCTTCCGAAACTCGCTCAGGTCCAGCCACTTCTCCCCCTCGTCGGGGCCTTCGTTGAGGAGGAGGTTCAACGTCCATTCCGGCCTCTTGATCATCAGGTGTTCCAAGAGGTTCCAAAACCCTATCTCCGGGTCCTGATACCCCGGGCGGTGAAGGATGGTCTTCCCTGATGCCATGCCCCACTCCACGAGTTGAAGGAGATACGGCAGGCTCGGCTCTGGCTTCACCCCTGCTTTCTGTAGGCGCAGCCTCGCCAGTTGGCTCACCGGCAGCATGTTCAACCGGTCTAGCTCTGTCATTCCTGATCACCTCCAATGCCTTGATTGCCTCTGGAAGTTCCTCAAACTGGCCTGTCAGGGTTCCGCCCTCGGGTGTCGGTCCGTTCTTATCTATTACTACGAGTTGGACATCAAACGTAGTCCCGTATTTCTTATAGTTCTTGCCGTCTATGCCGACATTCGCCCTGACGTTGTACTCTCCCTTGATCTTTTTCCACCAATCGCGGAACATGGCCGCGTTGTCCGCCATGCCCCGGCCGACTATGGCCACAAGCCTACCGTTCGGCTCAAGTCTCTTCAGTGCTTGTTCTAGATGAGATTGAGCGAACCTGGTGTCTCTTGCGCTACCCATTCTGCCGGCAGTGGCCGAGAAGGGAGGGTTCATTATGACCGCCGTGGGTCTTACGTCCCTGGGCAGGATGTTGTGCAGTTGCTCGGCGTTCTCCTTGAACAGGCGGTCAAACTCCATCTCAGCAAGGAGCGCGGCGCGTCTTTCGGAGAGTTCGTTCACGATAACCTCTCTGGCATCGTTTATCTTGGCCCAAACGGCGAGACCGCCAATGCCAGCAGAAGGCTCAAGGACGGTATCGGTAGGCCCGATGTTCGCTGCCCATGCAGCCGTATAGGCTATGTTAGGCGGGGTGGAGAATTGCTGGAATTCGTCCGTCTCTGTTGTGCGGACAGTTTGGGTCGGGATCTTGGATAGAACCTCATTCTCGATGCGCTCTATGTTTCTGACCGCTTGTTCGACCGTCACGCCTTCTCCGCTCGGAATCTCCATATCGAGCAGCCGCTTATTGATGCCGAGTTCCATAAGGTCATAGGCGTCTTTGACCCTGAACTTGCCTTCGGATATCGTGCCCCCATAGGCTTCCGCAACCCGATTGCGAAGTTCTTTGGCGCTGAACCCTTTGCCTTGCCGAAGCCGCTCAGATACCCAGTTACTTACCCCCGCAGCCAGTGTTTCCTCACGAGGAAGTTCTTCGACCGTATCCTCTCCCCGGGTGGTCGGGGTCTCGGCGGTAGCAGGTTCAGGAGCAGGCGCTTCCGCCTTGCCTTCAAGAACCCTCTGAGCCAGCGCCAGGTTCTCTTCGTTAAGCCCCTTCTTATACCAAACCTTCCGCTTGCCGTTCCACTTGAAGCCGGAATCTCGAAGCGTATTGAGCACCGACTCATCGGGCTTTGCGGCAAAACGGATCTCGACGCCGTTTTGGTTCCTGT
>DUUV01000145.1 GCA_012841375.1 Candidatus Fermentithermobacillaceae bacterium | reverse complement strand
ACTCGAATTCCCTGGTCATCTTGTTTCGGAGGTCCTGCCACGCCGCCAGGAGCTTCTCCTTGCCGGTGAGGGTCTTCACTCCATCAGCCTCAATCCACCGCTTCCTGACTTCCTCGTCCTTTATCCAGTAACCGTCCACGTCCGACTGCTTGGTGGGAACGATGGTCCGAGCCACCGCCTCCGGTACAATGCGGAGGTCGGTTGAACGGCCTATCTGGGAGTCTAGTTCCTGCTCCAGTCGAGACTCGATTTCTTCCAGAGAGCCAGGAGCCTCATCGGATGCCGGTATGACTTGCGCCCCCTTGGCTTCTTCCTCGCGGGCTTGGCGTAGTGCCTGAGTGGTGGGCGATGGTTTCTCAATCTCGTAATCGGCGATCTTCGGTATAGGCTTAATCTCGCCCGCCTTGGTCTGAGTCTCTCCCGGAGCTACGATCTTTCGACCTTCCGGAGCCTTCATCGGCATTACAGCACACTGTACCTTGCCTTTATCGTCCACGGCATATAGAGCCAGGGGATTTGTCAGGTCTTCCCCACCAACTGCGTTCTTCTTGTACCCTTCCCATCTCATCTCCCAGCCGTTGCTCCGGATGACATCGTAGAACTGCTTTTGCATGACCAGCAGACCGCGAGGAGTCTGCAAGTAGACGGCGGGGATATTAGTGCCGCCAGCTTCCTCCTCCACTCCAATAGGCTTACCCTTTACCACATCGCCCTTCGGCTTCTGCTGCATGACATTCCCAAAGACGTTGGTGTAATCGCCGAGGGCAGAACCACGGTGCTTCTCATATCGCGCTATATCCTTTTCGGTCGCAGGGAGAACGATGACATTGTTTGTGACGAACAGGCGACCGTCCCAGGTGCCCTTGTAGAGTCTACCCTTGGCATCCCTGAGCGGTATCACGCCGGAAGTTATGGGACCGGTGCTCTTCTTGGCGGGCGGCTCGTAAGGCCGAAGCACCGTCTCCTGCGCCGCTTTGGCTGCGGCTACCTGATTAGATTTGTAGGACTCCTCGAACTCTGCCAGGGCTTTGCGGTAGCCATCGAAGTCGTAAGTAGGCTTCTCTCCGAGAATGGTTTGTCGGAGCGTCTGGAGTTTCTCCATCTTGTCCAACCTGCGGCGAAGGCTTTCTATGTCGGCTATTGCATTTCGCGGGGTCTCGTAGAGCGCAGGCGGATAGGTGAGTTGGTCAACAGCCCTCTGTAAGTTCTTCTCTACTTCCTCTATTCGGCTCATTGGCAAAGCCAGGGCATTGCTGTGCCTCAATCGCTCTCCTACGGTCTCGCCGATCTCCATCTCCGGACGTTCAATTAGTTCATGGAAGAGGCTGTAGCCTTCCAGGGCGGCATCTGCGCCTGCCTTCTCTCGCAATGCGGCATGTACCATATCCGCAAAGAGGACGTTCTTCTCGTTTTGCACATAGGCAGCCAACATGCTCTCGGAATCCATGACCACCCGGACACCACCGCCCATGATGCGCGACTCCTCGCCGCTAAACCCATAGCGGTCAAGCGCACGCCCGGCCACTGTCTTGGCAAGAGTCTTGGGCATTCCCTTGGATTCGGCAATCTCGATCATCTCTTGCAGGATCGGTTTCTTCGCCTCATTCCACTCCGCTCCGTCCAGCATCCGTCCATAGGTCCGCCGTTGAACAGATGTCAGATTTGTGGAAGCGTTCAAGGTTCGGTACGCGGCAAAGGCGATGTCCTTATCGCTATCCTCCAGATCCCGGTCTATCTGAGAGCGTTCTTTGTCGATATTGCGTAGGCTGGCATCCCTCATCTTGGATGGTCGCCTCTTTGACACTTCGCTTCTTTGGCGGTTAAGTTCCTCAAGGCGAGTAAGGATCTTGTTCTGCCTGACGATGATAGTCTGAGGGGGTTCGATTTCCACACCCTCTTTAGCCCGGAATGCGCCATCGAAGTGATTGAGGAGCCGAGTGACGGGCATATTCTTAACTTCATCCCAGTTGATGAGGGACTGGGTTTCCCTGGTGGCGGGTGCTGGAGAAGCCTTGTCTGGCTCCGTACTCCGCCGGGCAAGTTCGGGATAATCCGCAAGGACTTCGGCAGGAACAGGTTTGCCATCCTTGAGAGCCTGCTTGATGAGTTGCTTATGAGCGGCTTTAACGGTTTTCAACCCTTCGGGAGAGTAGCCGATGGAGGGCTTCCATACGCCCATCTCCATGAGCTTGCGGATGAAGGCTGTGCCCGCGCCCTCTCCACGATAATCTCTCAATATGCCCACATTCCCGTGACGATACTCGCCAACGGGGTGCCACGAATAGCCTGCGACGGGCCTGCCGGTCTTGGCCTCCACGTCCTGGGCCATGAGGATGTATGCGCCCTTTTCGCTCAGGTCGGTTGTTACCGCATACTGTCGTTTGGTCTGCACTCGTTGTGGCTCTGAACCTCTCTTACGCACTTCGCCTACCAGGTGTTCCTTCGTGCCCTCGTGTATGACTTCGGATAGATCCTTTATGTTAGGTTTGAGTGTCCCGCCGAACGGTCGCATTTCGTGAATGAACTGCTGCTCATTCCAGTTGCGGGCGAACTCGTCTACCCGGGCAGTTCCTACCACTTCGGTCTGCGTCATCTGCCAGGGTTCTTTCCGAGAAGCAATCTCCTTTGGCTTGGTTTTCTGCTCGGTAACAGCAGACCCAGACACTCCTTCAGTTTTCTCGATAACCACCAGTTTCGTCGCCACGCCCGTCGGTCTCTCGCTGGACTGGAATGAGCCTGCGGGCAGATCCTCCTGAGTTCCGCCCACTTCCTCAAACCACTCACGGAAGGCAACTGCCTTCTTGTCGGAGCGGAAGAAGGGACTGTGAGACATGATAGAAACCAACTTCCCTCCGGGCTTCAGGAGGTCATAAGCGTGCCGGACGTGATCGGCATCCTGCATCTGCTCAAACGGCGGGTTCATCACAATGCGGTCATACTCACCCGTCATCTTGAGGAAGTCCTCATCGATGGCCTTATAGCCTTTCAGGTCTAGGATCTCTTTGAGCCTCGGGTTTATCTCGTTCACTGACAAGTCGGCCTTAGGCACCGCCTGCCTTATGGCGTCGGCTATGTTACCCTTGCCCGCGGAAGGCTCCAAAACCTTCATTCCAGGTTCGATGTCCGCCTCCTCAAGCATCCTGTCAACTACGGCCTTGGGCGTGGGGAAGTAGCCGGGGATCGGCACTCCCACAAGATCCATCTCGGCTTTCTTAATCTGCCGCTCTCTGGCCTGCCCGGGAGTTTCCTTCCCAGTCATAGCCAAGAGGGTTTCCCTCGCCTCTTTGTACTGGGTTTCGTTCTCTATACCCATAGAGGCTATTCGCTTGTAGGTAGCTATCTCATCAGAGAGCCACTGGTTGGGTTTGATCTTCAGAAGCTCCTCGATACGCTTAAGTTCGGCTTCCGTTATCCTAACCAGCACCTTGTCGTCTCTGATTGCTCTGCGAGGAATGGCTTCGAGATATTGCCTCGCCTCCGCTGTGTTCGGGAGCCCCTTTGTTTCCTTGAGGAGATCCTCGACAAAATTGACCCTGACCTCTCTTGCCGGGTAATACGGGGAGTCCAACAGCCTTTCGACCTGCGCCTTACTCGTCACGCCTTTGAGGATCTTGGAGAGGGTTCCCGCCTCAAGGTGGTCGGCTACCTTCCGCATGACGCTCTGAATGCGCTCCAGGCGGTCGGCTTCAGCCCATGAAGCTTGGACCATCCTCGACCTTCGGGCGGTTGTCCTCTGTTGTGCCACTGCGGGATTTCGCTTGGAGTCAATCTGCTTCTGCATCCCGTCTGCCAGAGCGCGGAACCTTTTAGCGAGGAGCTTGTCCGCATTGGAGGGAGTGCTCGGCTTTTCGGGAGGAGCGGGCCGTTCCATCTCCCTCTCCTGCACCGAGGCGATTATACGAAGGTCGGGATCGTTCTTGGCTATGAATGTTTCTTTGCCCTGTGTCGTGAGTATCTTCCAAGCATCGACCTTCCCCAACTTACCCTCACCGACAATCCGCCCGGTCACAAGCCCGTCCGAGATCACATCGCCCACCTTGACCTCGGGGGCATCCGCCTCCTCGGTTTCGGGCTCAACGGCTTCGGGAGTGACAGGCTTGCCGATGGTCACGGGTTCGCTAGGCTGGACCTTCCCCTCAACTATCCCTCTGGCAAGACTTAGGTTGTCTGCATTAAGCCCCTTCTTATACCAAACCTTCCGCTTGCCGTTCCACTTGAAGCCGGAATCTCGAAGCGTATTGAGCACCGACTCATCGGGCTTTGCGGCAAAACGGATCTCGACGCCGTTTTGGTTCCTGT
>DUUV01000099.1 GCA_012841375.1 Candidatus Fermentithermobacillaceae bacterium | reverse complement strand
TCGGAGGGAAGAAGGTCAGATGCGGAATAGACCATTCCAAATGAACCAAGCACGCCAAGTAGCATCATGAAGCACGCCAGGACACCCCTCAGTACACTACCGCGCCTCATGTATCTCCCCCCACGTTTAGTCAGACCTATATGACTACGCCTGACCATTAAGGTCAGACGTATTCGGAAGCAACTGTGTTCCAGTCATAATAAGGACTTCAATCACATAGTCGTTCTTTCCTGTTCGGAAAATGAAGGGAGGCCCCGAAGGGCCTCCCAATCAAACCAGCGGTAGCTCATGGCGTTAGTAGCTCTGGATCACCAGAACCTTAACCAATGCGCCATTCGCTGGTACGCCTTCTACGTACACATCGACTTCTGCCTCTCTGGTAATCTCCTCCAGAGTCAGCGAAGCGCGTGTGCTTCCCGCTACGTCGTAGTACAGGGTATCCTCATCAACGAACAGGTAGTAGGCGTCCTTTACATGGCCTGTATCATCATCCTTAAGTTCGATGGTGATAAGTCCATTTTCGAGATCCACATCGGCGACTCTCGCCTTGTACACGTCGGATGAGATGTCGGGAATCAAAGCGGCAGCGCTGGCGATCTCGTCATCAACCAACTGGAACGTGACGATTGTCTCATTGTCAAAGTCGTCGATGTCGAATCCTGTATAGGTAGCCGGGTAATCAGTGATGCTACCATCAACCAGGATGCGAAGCAGCCATTCTACGTCTGACCCGACCTTAGCCTGATACGATCCGTAGACCATGCCGTAGGTGAGTTCGCTCGCCGCAGTGACTGCGTCACGCGCAACCACGATACCGGCAAAACCACCGTCGGGATCTACATAGCCCAGGAGAGTACCATCGAATAGGTCCTTGTTAGCAAGGCTCAGGAGAGTCTTGCCGGTGATGACCTCGACACCCTTGAACGTCCTAGCACCCTCATTAGTGGTGATGTTGAACGCTATGGTGTCGGAGCTGACCTTCAAGTTGTTGACGGTAGACCGGGTATCGTTTATGGCAAGCGCCGCATCGTCAATCTGCGTAAACGCAACCTTGGTCTTTATTGAAGTGATGGCACCACTGCTATTGGTCTTGTAGGAGATGACATCGCCCTTCGCCAGCTTAGCCTTGAGTGCATCCAGGTTTTCGATCGCGGCTGCGTCGGCATCCCCAAAGGCCACCTTTGATGCCAGATCCACGACTGCTTTTGAGCCATCGGTGAGGAACAGACGGATTTTGAAGAGACGGTTATCAAACGCGTCCTCTTCCACACCCATGTCCAAGACAACCGCCAGGCTGCTGGGCACGGGGGCATCGCTGACTTTCTTGATCATGACAATATCCCCATCTTTGTTCAGCAGGGCGATCACGTCATATCCGAGGTTGCCAGTCCCGACCCCTACAGCACCAGCGACAACATCATAGTCAGTCCCGTCAACGGTTGCCTTGGTGGCAAGCTTGGAGAACTCTCCTTCAACGGCATTCCGCGTCACGACAAAGACTGCCTTCTTGTGGGTCGAATTCACGATGTACTCAACGACATCGTCTGCCTCAAGATCCTCAAAGGAATCAGCAGCACCGACCCAGACGACGTCATAGTCGGCAACCCGCAGAGTGGCACGTCCACCGGGGCCATATTCCTCGAAGGTGATCCTTTCGTAAGTCGGGCTCGCGACCTCGACTACACCCCAGACGTACTCCTTGGCCACTACGTACATCGGAGTATCGCCATCGAAAGTGACCGTGATCTCGGCATTTTCGAGATCTGCAGTCCCAAGAGCAGCATCGCCGTAGTTGTAGAACACGACGTCACCTAGGAAGTCCACGTTCTTCTTGTTGACCTTGAGAGTCACGCCGATGTCTTTGCTCTCTTCATCCTTCTTGATCTCAACATAGGTGCCTTCGCGCACATCTGACTCAGGGGTGATGTCCTCAACAAAGAACACCTGACCCTCGTCGTTCACCCAGGCACGAACCTTATGGCCTAGGAGGCCAGTGCAGTCTGTGCCTTCCACTAGATCCATTGCGCCTGTTGCATCGGCGAGCCTGATCTCCGTGCCATCGTTGGAGAACAGCTCGGGAGAATCTATTAGCCATCCATCAACTGATTCTGCGCCCATATCGTGCAGCAGGGTGACCAGATCTTCGCCCTTGCTCACTCCATATTGAGTAGGATTACCATCCGGACCCCACGCAACAGGTATGAGTTTGGGTTTGCTGATCGCATTAGCAACCAATCCAGCGACATCACCGCGGGTTGCAGGAGCGTTGGAAAGGACGTTGATTCCCTTGTTGAGCTTCAGCTCGGCAGCCTTGGTGAGGTATGCCGTGGGCCAGGGACCCTTGTCAAGGATGGGCCCGTAGCCGAGAGCTCTCAGGATCATGGTAAGAACTTCGGCGTAGGTCACGTTGTTCTGTGGTCCAAACGTGCCATCGGGATATCCCTTTACGATCTCCTGGCTTGTGGAAATGGAAATGTACCCGGTCGCCCAGTGATTCGCCTCGACGTCCGTGAAAGGAACGGGAACGCCGGCGAGCATCTCTGCAGCGTCCTTAAGACCCAATGCGTACACCATTACCTTCGCAAATTCCGCTCTGGTGATGGGATTGTCGGGCCTGAAGGTGCCGTCCTCGTAACCATTAAGCAGGCCCAAACCGGCGAGCTGCTTGATGGCGATCTCGCGCTCGTGGTCAACCGTGTCGCTGAACGACGCGGCAAACGCTACGCTGGCGAGGCCGAGAATCATTGCCGCTGCTAGAGCAACAGCAAGAATCTTCTTAGACATCCTCTCTTTTATCCTCCTTTGTCGGTCTTCGGTACCCTTAGAGTACTTAACCGGTGAACTGCCCTTAACAAAACTTCCTACAAGCGCTAGGTCTCGGATTGCCCGGGATCCCCCCTTCCGAAAATTCCTTTACAGCCTTCCACCTTGCCCGGTTAACCCTCCCTCACGTTTACCGGGAGGGTGACTCCCTTTGTCTTTGATATGAAGAAGGAGTCCGCATAAAATCGATCTTCGGGAGCTCTTTTCCGGGTAGGTACCTTTCGATTGTCTTATTGGTTTCGCCGGTACTTTTGGCACTTAACCTGGGATTATTGGACAACCATCCAGGCTAGTGGGCATTATAGCACCCTCCACCAACTAAGGTCAATCCATGTTGTCAAGGAAACCACAGGCAAATCCCTTTACGCAGCCTGCGGTGCAAATGGGAAAACACCACCAAAACCTAGCGACAGAAGGTATTCGTCGCTCTCCACTAAAATCCTTCTTTGTCACCCACATTTTGGAATGACTTGACGGTAGTTATCAACGATATCTCGACAGCCCTCTTGATGCGACTAAGGTCCATAGAAGGTATGCTGTTCTTTCTCTTGGCCACCATCTCGGGCGTAGCCGGGATATGGATGAAGCCGACCCGCGTCTTGCCCCCACTCTGCTTGGCCAGATGAGCCGCGCAGTAAAAGACATAGTTGCAGAGGTAAGCCCCTGCGGAGAGAGACAACCTGGCAGGTATGCCTGCCGCTTTCACCCCCTCGACGATGTCTTCGGCCGGCAAGGTGGCGAAATACCCATCGGGAGCTCCCGGAATGATCATCCTCTCGACCGGTATCACGCCTGCGTTGTCCTTGGATTCGGATGTATAGTTGATTGCCACCTTCTCAACCGAAACCTCGGATCGCCCGGCGGCCAGCCCCAGGGAAAGGATCACGACAGGTTGAACCTCGTCGATTAGGGCCTCCAAACGGCTCTTTACCGTTCCCCACTCTACCGGGAGCAAAGCCGTCACGATCGAGTAGCCGGAAATCTCTGCTCCGTCCAGCACGCTCAGGACGTCGCCGGAAGGATTGACGTCGTCGCCTCCGAAAGGCTCGAACCCTGTGACGAGGATCCTCCCTTTCACTCGCTTCACCTCTTATGGCGGTTAGACGACATAAATGCGATCGTGTTCCTTGAGAGGGGATCTTTCTCCCTGTTGATGGATAATCCTTTTGAGGGGATATTATGCCACTCAATCGTTAGGGAGGCTTGTCCGCGGGTTAGTCAAAAAGAGGTTTGCCTGTTTGTCTATCAAACCAATCCTTAACTTCGGGAAGCCCGACATTCGGCAATCTGTCTTCTTCACTACTAACTATGGCTTCTAAGAGAGACTCTGCTTCTGAATCGTCAATGACGTTTTCGGCGAGAGAATCGTATACGATGCCAAAGACCCCTAGTAATGGAACGCGGTTTGACACACACGTTTTCAGGAGGGCCCTCATATCCGACGAACAGCAGATCGCGTTTCGATTGAAGGCCATTGCGTAGACGATGGCCTCACCAGGATGCATCCCTTTTTGAGCGACGGTAAGAGCTAGCGTTTCCTCTATGTGGGTGGGCTCTGCTGTCTTTATATATCCACTCTCAATAGCTTTCGTAACTCTCTTTGCCATATCAAGCCAAAGGGGGTTCGTCTTTTTCCTAGTGATTCGCTTGCCCAGAGGGAGTCTGAGATTACTCCCCGTGATCTCGAGGCGGAGGAGAGGACCAGGGATAGTCGGCCTGCCTGGGTATGTTTTCCAAAGGAGATCAAGCCTCGAAACGCGAGTCAGGGTCACAAGAATAGAGGTATCCACGAAAACATCGGAGTCTACAAGACGACTCACCGCTTCGATACCTCCACTCCTGGGTGCCCACATTCCATTAGGGCCTCTAGATCATCCATCAGTGACTGATACTTACGCTCAGAGATGACCGCCCTTTCTCTAAGATCCCTGGCTAGTTCTGCGAACTCAGCTGGTATCTGTAGCTGCCCGCTTGGCCTGAAAAGGTCAAGAGAAACCTCATACTTTCGCGCAAGAGCCATAACCTTGCTTTCAAGCAGCGCGTCTTGTTCGTGTTTTCCTATAAGACTCAGATCACGCAGCCGCCCAACGGTGCTCTGCCAGCTGGTCCGATACCGCTCGCATATTTCGATTGTACTGCGGCACAAATCGTTCGTCTCATCCATGAGCCGGAAGAAATCATCGCACACGCTGCGCGCGGGCAGCAGAAACGCCGCCGCAAATTGGTTTGCCTCCCTCTCATGTCCCCGAGCTCCCTGCACAGCTACCGGGCATGCCCAGGTGTTCAGTTCTGTATGCAGGAAGTGATGACACAGTTCATGAACAAGTGAAAACCGCTGGTGGCCCACTGTGCTTGTGCAGTTGAGCAGGATGAGGGCGTAAGGATCACTCCTCATGTACACGGCCGAAACCTTATCCGAGAGAGCAACTCGGGCGAGCAGTATTTTCTCTTGACGGAGTAGTTCTTCCAAGACCTCATCAGATACGGGAGCCCCAATTGCCTTGAGGAGACCCTTTTGAACCAAGACTCCTCTGATTCCGGCAGCAGCTTCAAGTGCACGGTGGGGGGGTAACCTGGATGTCATGGCTTTCTCTCCGGTACCAGGGAGTTCATCGCCCAGTAGCCCGATAGTACTTTGCGAGCCCAGTAGATCACCTCGCGGTCGTGATCTGTCATATCCCGATTCCTGAAAGCGACCTTGATTTCGGGCGCATCGGGATCCACAAGCATGCCGAGGTCCACACCGTAGTAGTCAGCCAGCACACCAATCTGCGAAACCGATGGAAATCGTGTACCCGTCTCCCAATAGGAAATCATCTCACGAGAAAAGCCGGTGTCGCGAGACACGTCGCTCTGTGTCTTGCCTATGGATAAGCGAACATTCTTCAGCCGGGGACCCAGACTCATGGGCTTACTCATAGGTACTTCCCTCCACTCGAGGTGGCCCATCTGTTACATCAACCGATCCATCGCATAGCAATGTAACACCTTTCGAAGCGCAAGTCCAGCAGACTGTGTCGAATCAGACCTACAGAACCGCGAACAAGACTACGAGTTAGGGAGCAGACACTTGAGCCCCAGCTAGTCTCCTATCGCGATTGAGCCCCTAATCACCGTGACCGCGCTGCCGCCCACACGCACAGAGGTTATCTCGCCCGCCTTGGAGGCAACCTCTACGTGAATCAGGGATGGACGCTTGAGGATGTGTCCTTGCTCGCAGATTATCTTGGTGACGGGTTCCTTAACCTCAACCAGGCGGTTCAGGACGAGATACGCACCCGTGGCGCCTGAGGCCGTTCCGGTTGCCGATTCCTCAGGTACTCCTACCGAAGGCGAGAAGTCACGACAGTGGATCGTCGAGGCAGGGTCAAGCGTTTCTAGAGTGAGGCAATGCACGCTGATGATGCCGCGGCGCACGCAGAAATCGGCGACTGCCGCCATATTCGGCCTCATTGAAAGCAGGGCTTCTCTCGACGTTACGGGGACTATGAGGTCGGGGAGCCCGGTGGACACCACTTGGGGTGTCGCCCTCTCGAATTCAGTTATGCAGCCCTCTGGGGCTCCCAGGATGCGTTCCAGCTCGTGTAGTTCTTCCCGCGAGGGTTGGCCTACGACTTCGGGCAGGTTCTGGGTCATCATGATCCGGGACGGAGCGCCTTCGCAGCCAAACGAAATGTCAACAGGCAGCCTACCCGCTTTGGTGAGCTGGTGGACCCGCACCTCGCCTGCGTCACCCTGAGGTCCTTCACCGATCATCCCCAGCTCCGCGAGCAGCCAGAAGGAGCCGATGGTGGCATGCCCGCAGAGGTCCACCTCGGCAAGGGGAGTGAAGAAGCGGACGTCAAAATCGGCAGGCCCTTTCCCCCGGGTGTCAATGATGAACGCCGTCTCCGACAAAGCCATCTCCCGGGCGACCTTCTGCATTGTCTCCTCAGATAGCCCTGTGGCGTCGGGCACCACCCCGGCAGGGTTCCCCCCGAACACCACATCGGTGAAAGCATCCACCTGATATATGTCAACTGTCTTCATATTATGTATCCTCCTCGACCGGTCCACGGTATCATCGATTTCATTGGCGTCTATCATTGTCGCCAATCTCATCGAGAAGACATCGCCGCGACCTGACCGGCGCGGCGACGTCCTAACATCTCATTTTCAAAGCCCATACCCTCAGGGGCTACACAGGCATATACCCCATGGGATGGTCTTTCTTAGACTGTTCCAGGAGGTTCTGGTCCACTCCGGTGCGGGCGGCCAGCCTCTCTTCGAGGAACTTCTTGGCCTGAGGCGGGAAGAGAGCGTAGGAAAGGACATCTTCTTCCTTAGTATATAGGGCTCCCAGCTCCTCTTTGGCCTTCTGGTATCCGGGCTCAATATGATCCGCGGGCCTATCCTTGATAGGCTCTTCGTCGCCGATAACCTTCTTTTGGATTTCGGGGTCGACGGGCGCCGGAGGCTTGCCGTAAAGTCCCCTGAAGTAGTCTTTGACTTCATTGGTGATGATCTTGTACCGTTCGCCCAAAAGGACGTTGAACACCGCCTGAGTGCCAACAATCTGGCTGCTGGGAGTGACCAGCGGTGGGTGACCCATATCTGCCTTCACACGAGGCACTTCCTCGAACACCGCAGGCAGTTTGTCTATTTGCCCTTGCTCGCGCAGTTGGGAGATGAAGTTGGATATCATGCCGCCCGGGATCTGGTACCTCAAGACGTTGGCGTCGGGCGTGGGCGAAGCCTTGTCGAACTGGGTGTAATGGCTGCGGACCTCCTGGAAGTATTGGGCGAGCTCTGAGAGGATCTCCAAGTCGAGACCGGTGTCATACACCGTGCCCTCCAGGGCGGCGACCAATGACTCGACGGGAGGCTGGGAAGTCGACATTGACATGGTGGAGATGGCGCAGTCCACTACATCGGCGCCGGCTTCGATGGCCTTCAGGTAAGCCATCGAGCCCATGCCGGAGGTGTAGTGGGTGTGCACCTGGACCGGGAGACCGATCTCCTCTTTCCAGCGCTTCACGATGTCATATGCTTTGCTGGGCGAAAGGATCCCGGCCATGTCTTTCAGGCAGAGAGAATCGGCGCCCATCTTCTTGAGCTCCTGGGCGACCGACACGTAGTGCTTCAAGTCGTGCACGGGGCTTATGGTGTAGCAGACGGTTGCCTGCACGTGGGCGCCCTCGGTCTTGGAAACTTCGATGGCCTTCCACATGTTGCGCACATCGTTGACCGCGTCGAAGATCCTCATTATGGAGATGCCGTTCCTGATTGCCGCCTTCACGAACGGTTCTACTACGTCGTCGGGATAATGCTTGTAGCCTACCAGGTTTTGTCCACGGAGAAGCATCTGAAGCGGAGTGTTCTTGAAGGCCTTCTTCAGCGCTACAAGCCTCTCCCAAGGATCTTCATTCAGAAACCTCATGGCGGTGTCAAATGTGGCTCCGCCCCAGACTTCAACAGAGTGGAACCCCACGCGGTCCATCTTTTCCGCGATAGGCAACATATCAGGCGTCTTCATACGGGTAGCTAAGAGTGATTGATGCCCATCCCGGAGAGTGGTGTCGGTTATTCGGACCCGCTTCGTGACATTTCCTTCGGTCATGGAATCCATAGTCAGTCACTCCATTAATTCAGATGATTGAAAACATCGTACCACATTATCCACGGCGCTTGAGTGCCGCGCCGATAAAGTGGGCGAAAAGCGGATGGGGCCTGTTGGGCCTTGAGAGGAGCTCAGGATGGAACTGGCAGCCCACAAACCAAGGGTGACCCTGGAACTCCATCACTTCAACCAGACCTCTGGCAGGCCATATGCCCACGGGCACGAGCCCCGAGGCGGCCAGTTCGGGGACATACCTCGGGTTGACTTCGAACCGGTGCCTGTGCCTTTCCCTGATCGTCCCGGTACCGTACGCGTGTCTGGCGATGGAACCCTCTTTCAAACGACACTCGAAGAGGCCGCGCCTCATGGTACCTCCCATGTCCTCAATCTCCTTCTGCTCGGGCATGAGATCGATGACGGGGTGGGGCGTATCGGGGCTGAACTCGGTGGAGTCGGCGTCCACGTAGCCCATGACGTTCCTGGCCACTTCAATGACCGCGCACTGAAGGCCGAGACAAATACCGAAGAAGGGCACTCCCTTTTCACGGGCGTACTTTACGGCCGCGATCTTGCCCTTGACACCCCGGTGGCTAAAGCCTCCGGGCACCAAGATGGCGTCGGCCCGTCCCAGGACACTCTCTACCTCATCGCCCGACATGCCATCCATCTCGATGGCGTCGATCCAGTCGATGTTGACCCTGGCTCCGTTGGCCAACCCTCCGTGGCTTAGGGCCTCGACCACACTTTTGTAGGCGTCGTGGAGCGCTACGTACTTACCCACCAGAGCTATGCGGCACTCCTTGGAGGGAGAGGCGACCTTTCTGCCGATCTCCTGCCATTCGCTGAGGTCGGGCTCTTTTCTCTCCAAGCAAAGCTTGTCCTCGATAATTCTGCCGAGCCCTTCACTTTCCAGCATGACCGGGATCTCGTAAATGCTGAAGGCGTCCGTGTTTTGGACCACGGCATCCTTTTCAACGCTGCAGAAGAGAGCGATCTTCGCGCGCATGTCGACCGACATAGGCATGGTGGAGCGGCAGATGATGATGTCGGGCGAGATACCGATGGAGCGGAGTTCGGCCACACTGTGCTGGGTGGGCTTCGACTTCTGCTCGCCGCTTGACGATAGATAGGGGATGAGCGTGAGGTGAACGTAAACCGTGTTTTCACGCCCTACGTCGAACCTAATCTGCCTGATGGCTTCCAAGAAGGGGAGGCCCTCGATGTCGCCGACGGTCCCACCTATCTCCACGACGATAATGTCTGCCCCGGACTCGCTGGCGACCTTATGGATCCTCTCCTTGATCTCATTTGTCACATGGGGGATTACCTGGACGGTGGAGCCAAGAAAATCGCCCCGGCGTTCCTTCTCAATCACGGCCTTGTATATCTGGCCGGTGGTGACGTTGTTTGCCGCCGAAAGGGGGCGGTCGATAAACCTTTCATAGTGTCCAAGGTCCAAGTCGGTCTCGGCTCCGTCATCGGTGACGAACACCTCGCCGTGTTGGAGAGGGCTCATGGTCCCCGCGTCAACGTTCACATACGGGTCGAGCTTGATGATGGTGACCGAATGCCCTCTGGCCTTCATGAGAGTGCCGATGGACGCGGAAGCTATGCCCTTCCCCAGGCCCGAAACGACCCCTCCTGTGACAAACACAAATTTTGGCATAATAGACCTCCTAAAAAGGGGCGGGAGCCCTACCCCATCTCTGGTTCTTCGGGCTCCCCTACCGGTTCTTCTTCCGTTGCTTCTTCTTGGTAGTCTTCATCGATGACCACCAGTTCTCGTCGCAGTCGTTCGCCCGGTTTGGGGCGGTCGGCCGGTGATACTTCGACTACCTTGTATGACGGAGGCTTAACCGTCCACTCGCGGAGACCGCACAGCCCGCTACCCCTGTTCAGGAAGCGCGTGTCAAGACTTATCTCGGTGTGAGCTTTGGCCATGAGTCTTGCGAGAGATTCGCCCGGCTTCAGGTTCCTCCTAGCAAGAACCTCGTTGACCAGGTCTTTATACTTCATAGGTTCCCGGCGGTCCTTCAAAATGGCGTACGCCAAGTCTCCTATTGAAGAACCACTACGGGGGCTCTGAGGCTGTACTGCGTCTGTCACGAGTACCACCCCCTGCAAAGTTTCGGGAAGATTGCCTTCAGTAATTGTACTCACCCTCATACCCGTATTCAATATGCGCATGGAGGTGCCGTTGAAGATACACCACTTGGGTCTCCAGAGCAATCAGTACAAAGACTTCCTCCTCAGCACCTCCTGGGCCAGGTAAGATGCCACGTCTTGCGGTCGGGTCTGGGCGCCGAACCCGGCATCGTATCCGAGTTCCAGGGCAAGGGCATGGGTGATTCTGGGGCCTCCGGCCACAAGCACCACTTTGTCACGCCATCCCTCGGCCTCAAGCAACTCTGAAAGGTTGGTCAGGTTCGCAAGGTGGACATTTCCTTGGGTCACCACCTGTGAGACCAGTATGGCGTCTGCCTTCTCCCGGGCCGCCCTCGAGACCAGGTCTTCGTTGGGCACCTGGCTACCCATGTTAACCACCTTGAAGCACGAATATGCTTCCAGTCCGTGGTCTCCGGCGAAACCCTTATAGTTGAGAATCGCGTCAAGGCCCACCGTATGAGCATCGGACCCCGTGGCGGCCCCAACCACGACAATGGGCCGGCCCAGCCGCCTGTTCACCATCTCTTCCACGGCGGCAGGCTCGATCTTATCCCAAAGCGGCCTCGCCACTTTCAGTTTTCCTGTCTCCACCGGACGCGAGAGTTTCCCGTAACCGACATAGAAAGTATAGTTCTCACCGAGGGAAGTCGATTCGGCGACCTGGGGGTCATTGAGGGCCATCTGGCGCATCACCTGTCTCGCGGCCTCGTCACCCAACGGTCCGTCGGGCAGGGGCAAGGTGAAGCTTACCTGGACCACCCCGTCTCCCCGGTGGTCGCCGTAGGGAAGGATAAATCTCTCACGGACGCTGTCTTTACTCATACCCCACACCCCCATTTAGATCCCGAGTTCCCGTCTCAACCCTTCCTCAATCGGATTGAAGTACGTAGGGCCTTTGGTGAAGACGCCTTCCAGGCCCTTGCCTCCGTCTCTCTTCCTGCGGATTCCGGCGAATACGCCGTCCTCCAACGCCCTGAACAAACCCTTGCTTTCGACTTCGCCGAGCAAGGACAGAGCTTTGTCCAGGATCTCGGCTGCCCTGCGCTCGACCTTTCCGCCCTTTTCCAGCCTCAGGTTCTCCCGCAGGTGCCGGGCCGACTTCCGCGCGTAGGCGGCGGCCCTGATTGACGCGTATCTATCTTGCAGAAGGGGCGTGTGGACGGCCTCGGTCAGCATTCCCACCAGGTGGATCGTCTGCCCGGTCGCCGTGGAAACCAGGTTGAAAGCGGCGTCCAAGGCGTGGGCAAAAAAGATGTCACCGGTCTTGTGCACGGTAGGAGGCATATACTTCACCGGGCATGAGGGAAAGAGCTCCCGAACCAGGAGAGCGCCGGCAATCTCCAGAAGGAGGCTGTCTTCAATGTTGGGGTCGATCTCAAACGCGTGCCCGAGACCTATCTGCTCATCCGGAAGACCGGACAGCTTTGCGAAATGGTAGTTCATAAACTGCGACGCCACTACCGAGTGCCCTGAGCTAAGGGCATCTACCGTCGTTAGGTAATTGTCTTCACCCGTGTTGATGATAATCCCCGCGTAAGCGTTGATCATCCTCGAAAACCGCTGGTCTACCAAGGTCCTCTCGGCGTTTATGTCTCTAAACAAAATGCCGTACATGGCGTCGTTCAGCATAATGTCCAAGCGCTCCAGGGCACCCATAGCGGCGATCTCCGGCATGCAGAGCCCGGAGCAGTAATTCACCAATCTTATATACCTTCCCAACCGCTTGGACTCTTCGTCGAGAGCCTCGCGCATGAGCCTGAAGTTCTCCTGGGTAGCGTACGTCCCGCCGTATCCTTCGCGGGTTGCCCCGTGGGGGACATAGTCGAGGAGACTCTGGCCCGTTGACCTTATTACGGCGATGACATCGGCGCCTTGCGCCGCGGCCATCCTCGCCTGGATGATGTCTTCGTGTATGTCTCCGGTGGCGACGATCACGTAGAGCCACGGACTGCCGTGAACGGGGTAAGCGTTCAAAAGCTCCTGCCGCTCCAGCCGCCTGTCTTTGATTCGCTCCAAGGCGGCCGCCGCCAGTTTACCGGCTTTTGCCCGGCACGCTTCGGTACCGTGCCACGGAAGGCTCCCCAGATCAACCTTCTTGGCGGCGATCTTCTCCGCCACCTCCGCCGGCGTGGCATTCAGGACCAAAGACGCGTTAGCCAAGCGAAGGGCAACGCCCTCCTCAAGCTTCCCCAGGGAGATCAAGTGGTCCACAACCGTGTTCGCCAGCGGGATCCCCGACGGTCCCAAGCCGTCGACGCCGAAGAGCCTGGCTACGGTGCGTTCGATGGTGACGGTGCTCCGGCCCGCCAACTCCTCGTTCACGCTTCGCGCCACGCTCTCGGCCAGCCTGTGGCATGATCCCACCGTTGATCTATCAGGCTCCAACCTCAACATCGCTTATCCCTCCGGAATCCAATGAGAACTGTACCCGCCTGCGACCACAGCATCTGAGGACTCGGGGTCGCCGGCAAACCACTTCGCCAGACTGCGGATTGGGCCCCTAGAACGCGCCCTTTGTCACGAAATCCTCTGCCCGCCGGATGATCTCATCGTCGAGCCCAAGTACTCTTGCCACCGTGAGAGCGTCTTGGGGGACGGGTGTGTCAGGACCTACTTTGAGCAGCCTGTAATCCATATGACGGTAGAGCCAGTCCAGGTTCTTTGGGCCATCTCCCAGAGCTTCATCCTCCTCCGGACCTCTCGCTCCCGCCCTAAGACCTGCCACTTGCCAGTGAGGCACGTCGAGCGCCGATGCCAGACCGTGATAATGGGTGCTGGCGATTACGGTTGAGCGGTCTCCGGAGTTCCGGCGGAGATAGTCCAAAATAGCAGCGTAAAGAGCCATCCCTTGGGCCGGGTTGGTTCCCCTGCCGACCTCGTCAAGCAAAATGAGTCCCCGTTCATCTACGCGTGAAAGGAGGTCTCTCATGGCCACGAGCTCCGCGGCAAAACTCGAGAGACCCGGCTTCCCAAATGTCTCGGGCTGAAAGTAGACGTAATCGTAAAGAGAGAACTCCATACGGGAACACGGGGGCAGAAACCCCCACTGGGCCAATGAGACGCAGAGTCCGACCGTGGCCAAAGAAGCGGTCTTTCCACCCATGTTGGGCCCCGTCACCACGGATACGGGAGAATCGATGGACAGCGATAGCGGCTGGTACCTGCCGCCTCGACCTTCGACCTCGTCACGTAGCCGGGGATGAAAGGCTCCGTCCAGGATAAGCGGGCCGGGCTCCCGGTTTATCACCGGCTCCCGGGCGTCCCACCGGTAGGCCAGCTGAACCTTTCGGAGGAGGTAATCCAGTTCACCCAACGCCCAGGCCGCCTTCTCCAGTTGGTCCCTCCACTCGCGGAGCTCCGTGGAAAGGGCCGAGAGGACCTCACCTTCCAGAGCCGTCTCCTTTTGTCGGAGACGGCTCATCTCCCGCTCAAGCCTCAACGCCTCGCGCGTGGCCTTGAGTTTGAAATGGACGTGGGTAAGGGTCTCTCTGGTCTCGCCCAATTCGGGCATGAGCCTGGCTTGTTCAATGGCGGCGGCATTTGTCTTGCGGATGGCCACCTCTTCACGGAGACCGGGGCGGCGTCCTAATACTCGCTCTGCAGCGATTGCCTCTTTGGTCATCTCGGCCCGCCAGGCTCTCTCTTTGGCCTTGCGCTCGGCTCTCACCCTTGAAAGCTCAGGATGGTAGCTGTCTGACACATAGAACACCGGCTGCCCCGAGAAACCCGGTAGGAGCCTCTTTTCTACAGCTTCGAGCGACGGAGGTATCGTTCTCTGAGGCCATGGGACCGGCGGTTCGGCCATGACGGGCCTCAGGCGGCCCACGGAAAACGCGAGGTGCGCCAACACGAAGATCTCGGGAGGGGTCAATGTCTTCCCTTCGTCAAGAAGGTTTATCGCGTGAGACGGGTCTTTGAGGGTTCCAAGGATGTTGTCCAGTCGCGAAAAGACATCGGGGTACGCTCTCATGGCGCCAACCAGCGAAGAAATGGCCTTGAGCTCAGTCCTCAGTTCTTCTTCCTGACCGGGACCTCTCGGCTCCACTTTGCCCTTTACCCTGCGTCCGAGGGAGGACTTTGGAGAGACTCGTTCCCAAACTTCCAGGAATCCCGTAGAAGCTCCTGTGGACTCGCCGGCGAAGAACGGCGCTACCCCACGACCACGTCACGCACCTCCCGGATCTCTTGTTCGCCCGAGACAACGTCAAACACAGGCACGCTCTTTCCAGCGGAGCGGAGGACCTCCCGGGATACTTCCGCTACCATCTCGGCCGGGTCGTAGGACATACCCCTGCCCGATACAGGGTTCACGGTTATGGCGAGAAGTCTCATTTCCCGCGTCACATATACGGGCACTTCCGGCTCAGACCGGATGAAAAGGTTGGTCGGGTCTTTGGTGATGACCGCGAGACGGTCCCCCTCGGGCCGCCCCCCGGCCCCTGAAAGCAGTGTCTCGCTGACGGCGCCGGGCACCACTATGAATGACGCCCCCTTAGCCTGGGAGAGGACTTCCTCTTCGCGTCCGAGGACCGTGCCGAAGGCCGTCCTCCTCAGCACGTAGCGGCTCGTCTTCCTGCCGGGGGCCTCTCTCGGGCTACCCCTACTACACCCCGGCGACGCGGAGCCAGACAGGCCGTCAAGGAACGCCACGTGGCCTTCATCTATGGCTTCTGAGGCAAGCGCCAGCACTTCAGGGTCATCAGGACGCCTGAGAGACCAAACCTTCACGATGAACGCGGCGGACCTGGCCACAAGGGTCGGATCGGCCCCGGCGGCGGCTCCGGTGGAAAGGATCACGGCACCGGTCACAAAGGGGCTCGCGGCCGCGACCCTGTCCAGCGCTCCGTCAACCAGCACAACCTGAGCTCCATACTCATGCAGCCTGCCTACAACGGTCGCCAGCTCTTTAGCGCTCTGGGGACCGACCAGCTCGAGAGGCGCGGCGTCCCTCACTCTCCCCAAGACCAGCCTGCCAAAGAGGCCGGCCTTCTCAAAGACATCCGCTATTTCCAGTGAGCCCGCAGCCTCGCCGAGGACCCCTTCGGCGGTGGCGATCCACGTCCCCTCGGGCGGGATCACCGAAGGCTTGGGCTCGCCGGTGAAGGAATCGGTGGTCTCCCCGTCCCTGCCGCTGGACACCAGGCCGACCACATGGCCGCGCTCGCTCAGCTTGGATGCCAGATAGTTCATGGTCACGGTTTTGCCTACGTTTTTTGCCGTGCCTACGATCGCCACCGACTTGGCTCCCGCCGCGACAACCAGGTCCGCAAGGTCCAGGGAAATCACCACCCATCCGATCTAGACTTCCGACAAATCCGGAGGCAGCCAAACCAGGGACATGCTTCAGCATCGCTCGCCGGCCATCGCCCCGGCGGCTCCTAGTGATTCTTCCGCCTCTCAAAACGGTCGGTGCTTTCGGGGATAAGGCTCGGGCGTTCGCCCGCCAAGATCGACGCCAGCCCCCTTGAACCCCGGTGCTTCGTTCCACAGAGCTTGCAGACCCCGTCCTCACCGTACTTCTCGAAAGGGTCGTGCCTGGGCTCATGGTAGGCCGCTATGACGCCTTCGTAGTTCCTCACTATCACGGTGCCTTCGCCCATTGTGAGGATGTACTGGGGGCTGATGGGCACTTTGCCGCCCCCGCCCGGGGCGTCGATGACGTATGTCGGTACGGCGAATCCGCTTGTATGGCCGCGCAGGGCCTCCATTATCTCCAGACCCTCACCGACCGTCGTACGGAAGTGATCCAAGCCCCACGTGAGGTCGCATTGGTAGATGTAGTAGGGCTTCACTCTGATCCGTACCAAGCCATGGACCAGGTCTTTCATCACTTGCGGGCAGTTGTTGACACCGCGGAGGAGCACGCTTTGATTGCCGAGAGGGATGCCGTGGTCGGCCAGGATCGCGCATGCCTTAGTGGTCTCAGGAGTGATCTCCTTCGGGTGGTTGAAATGCGTATTGACGTACAGCGGGTGATATTTGGCCAGCATCTTCGCCAAATGACCGGTGATCCTCTGAGGAAGCACCACCGGGATCCTGGATCCGATCCTCAGGACCTCCACGTGTGGGATCTCCCTGAGACGTTGCAGTATCCACTCAAGCCGGTCGTCGGACATGGTGAGCGGGTCCCCGCCGGATATGAGGACATCGCGGACTTCCTTGTGCTCCCTGATATAGCGGATGCCCTTTTCCATCCTCTCCTTGGTGGCAACCCTGTCGGTGACGCCGACTACGCGCCGCCTGGTGCAGTGCCGGCAGTACATGGAGCACTGCTCGGTTACAAGGAACAGGACCCGGTCCGGATACCGGTGTACGAGGCCCTCCACCGGCGAATCGGCGTCCTCATCCAGGGGGTCTACAGACTCCCAGGGTTTCACCAGGGTTTCCGAAGCCGTGGGGACCGCCTGCATCCTGATGGGGCACCGTTCGTCGTCGGAGTCAATGAGGCTCGCGTAGTAGGGAGTGATGGCCATCCTGACTTTTTGAAGCGCGGTGTTGATACCCTCGGCGGCCTCCTCGGTGAGAGGTATGACTTTGGAGAGCTCCTCCACACTTTCAATGCGGTTCCGCCATTGCCACCGCCAATCGCTCCACTCTCCGTAAGTAACGTCTTTGAACAGCGGTATTTCCTTCCAGTGCCGCATTTCCCGCGACCCACCCCTCTCATCACTATTCGCCAGGGAACATATCCTCAAGAATCGCTCTGAGCTTCTGATTTTGGCGGAGAAGCTCCAGAGCTATCTCCGCGTGGTCCTCCGCGTAACCGTTACCGATAATGAGCTCCACGTCGGCGCCTACTCCTTCGGCTCCAAGGGCCGCCGCGGTGAAACTCGTGGCCATGGAGAAAAAGTAGACTTTTCCGCGACTCTGGGTGCAGAGTATGGAGGCCATCTCGGTGCCCGGGACGCTCACGCAGTTTATGGTGACGTCGGCCTTCCTTCCTCCGTTGGCCTTCAGCACGGCTACCATGGTGCTGATTGCGTCTTTGGCATCGGCCGATAAGACCACATCGGCTGCGCCCAGTTTCATTGCCCGTTCGGTAGACGCCTTGCTGTGAGCGACAGCTATCACCTTGCCCTCGGGTCCGACCTTCTCACGGGCTACCGCGGATGAGATGAGGCCGGACTTGCCGCCCGCGCCCAGTACCAGGACGGTGTCTCCCTTGCCGACCAGCCGGGCGACCTGAGCCGGAGCGCCGGCTACATCCAGAAGCGCCAATGCCAGCGTCTTCCTGAAATCAGGGGGGATCACAGCGTACGGGCCCGACTCGAAGACCACCGCGGTGCCTTCGATATCCACCTGGTCCTTATCCAGATGCACTTCCTTTATCTTGTCTATCCTGAGCGGAGTGAGAGACAGGGACACCAACGTGGCCACGAAGTCGCCTTCCTTGGCGCCGCCCCTCCGGGGAGCTTTGGGCCCGAACTGCCGGAGCCGCCCCAAGAGCATTCCCCCAGACCCGGTCACGGGGTTATGCATCTTGCCCCGCCGGGAGACTATGTCGGACACTGTCCTCGCCACGTGCTCGCGCTTTTCAGCAGGCGAGGCGCCGGGCTTCGCCGTGGAGACTATCTGCTTGAAACTGGCGGCGTCGATGTTCAAAGTACCGACATCTATAAGGATTTCGTTGTCGCGGATGACCGGGGAGTTGTCTAACTTCCACGCCGCCTGGGGAAGGACGCCCTCCGGTTCAATCACCCTGTGAATCCCGTACGGGCAGCCCGGTTGAAAGGCAAGAGACTCGGGCCCTCTCGGCTTATCCGGCATCGCTCCGACCTCACTTCGCTGTCACTTCACGCCTTCCGGCTCTCAGGTACCTAAGGCATGGAACGTATTGGAGATCCATGGGGCCTTCAGCGGTCGGCCACTCGGAACAGGCACCCGAGCGAAAGAGCGCGTTACTTCAGTGTATTGAAGCAAGATCCGTGCCAGTCACTTTTGGGCATGGGCGGAGGGGGCCGCTATACCCAATACTTTCATCCTGTATTGCAGCGTTTGCCTGGGGATTCCCAGCAGCCTAGCCGCTTTGGCAACCGTTCCTGCCGCTTTCAGGGCCTCCTCTACGGCCGCTCTCTCCTCCAGGCGCAGCCTGTGCTTCAAAGGGAGCGAAGCGCTCATACCGGTCTCGTCGTCTCGGGGATGGCCCGACGGATGGAGGCCGCGGGCGACCGGGGCGGACGCCGACCCGGGCTCTACCAACTGGCGGCCGGTCATCTGGGCCGGGGATTTCCCATGTCCGGCCAGAGCCGCCTCCATATACACGGACGCTGTGTGTCCGATGCCCCGGACCGCCGGGGGCAGATCCTCGATCTCTATGACGGGTCCCCTGGATAGGGCCAGGCTCCCCTCGATGGCGTGTTCCAACTCGCGCACATTGCCCGGCCACTCATACGCCAAGAAAGCGGCCATTACCTGGGGCGACAGTTGTTTGATATGCTGACTCCCGCCCGCCGCCGGGCCCTTGGAGTGCTTGTGGAGGAAGTGATCCCATAGGAGGGGGATGTCCTCTCGCCGGTCCCTCAGCCTGGGCAGGCCGATCTCTACAACCGAAAGACGGTAGTAGAGGTCGGAACGCAGGAGTCCGGCTTTCACCGCTTGGGCGGGACTGACGCTGGTGGAGGCGATAAAGCGCACATCTACAGGCCTTTCCCGGGTATCTCCCAGACGCCTGACCTTCTTCTCCTGGATCGCCCTGAGCATCTTGGCTTGCAGCCCCAAAGGCATTGAGTCGATTTCATCCAGGTACAGCGTGCCTCCGGCGGCGATCTCCATGAGTCCGGGCCGGTCGGTGGCACCGGTGAACCCGCCTCGAGAGGTGCCGAAAAATAGGCCCTCCAGAAGGCTCTCAGGCATGGCAGCGCAGTTCTGGGGGACAAACGGAGAGCCCGCCCTGGGAGACGCGGAGTGAATCGCCTGGACCAGGAGTTCCTTGCCGGTCCCGGTCTCTCCCCACACCATCACCCCTGCGTCGCTCTCCGCGACCCGGGCGGCGGTCCTCTTCACCTCGCGCATGACCTGGGATTCGCCGACAATGTCGTCCAGCGTGTACAGGGCTCTGGCGCCCCGGGCAGGGGATCTCCGTCCCCTCAATTCTCTCCGGAGGTCGAGGATCCGTTCGGACATCTCCTTGAGACCAGTGACATCACTGGATATCTCGCAGGCTCCGATCACCTTGCCTCCGGACATGATTGGATATGTCGAGTTGATGGTGGTTATCTTCTTGCCTTTGTAGTTCGTGAAGGTCTGCTGGCGGTCGACTTCGGGTATCCCCGTCCTCAAGACTCTTAAGAGAGTGCTCGTGTGCCGGTCCAGCGAAGGAAATACCGAGAGCACGTCCTTCCCAATGACCTCACGATCGGAAAGACCGTCTATCTCGGACGCGGCCTTGTTGTAGATGACGGTCACGCCGTCTCGGTCCACAACATGAACTCCCTGGCTGATGCCCTCGAGTATCACGGACAAAGAAGAGGATATGTCCACGAAACCACCGCCTTGCCTCACATGGGATGCCGGAATCCCGGCATATAGAGCATAATATTCGGCAGGTGCTGGTGGTATTCCTCTACCCTCGGGCAGGCGATCGCTCCCGAAATCTCGGCATTAGCGCCTACATCGACTCAGGTGCCGATATACCCGCAAGCCGGAGCGCGTTGGCGAGGACGATCTGGCACAGCCTCGCCAGGTACAGCCGGGCTTCGGTGAGGGACTTGTCGTCGCCTATGACCCTGCACTTTGTATAGAAGGAGTGGAAGGCCGACGCCACATCGGTCATGTACCTGATAAGCCTGTTGGGCTCCCGGGCCTCGGCGATCTCATGGACTTCCTCGGGAAAAGCCGCCAACAACTTCATAAGCGCAACTTCGGACGGGTCTTTCAGAAGCGAGAAGTCGACTTCGTTGGGACCAACCGACAAAGCCGCGCCTTCCTCCCGGGCCTGCCGGAAGATGCTGGCTATCCGCGCGTGGGCGTACTGAACGTAAAACACCGGGTTCTCGTTTGACTGGAGCCTGGCAAGGTCAAGGTCGAAATCCAGGTGGCTCTCGGGCGACCTCATGAGGAAGAAGAACCTGGCGGCGTCTTTGCCGACTTCCTCGAGGAGTTCCTCCATCGTGATGAACTCTCCACCCCGTTTTGACATCTTGACGGCCTCGCCGCTCCTCTGCAGCCGGACCATTTGGACGATCAGGATCTCCAAGGCTTCTGCCGGATAGCCCAGGCCCATGAGCCCGGCCCTTAGCCGGCCGAGGTAGCCGTGATGGTCGGGACCCAACAAGTCTATGAGCAGTTCGTAGCCTCTTTCAAACTTGTTCTTGTGATAGGCGAGGTCCGGCACGATGTAGGTAGCGGTTCCCTTTTCGTCGGACCTGAGGAGCACACGGTCCTTGTCGTCGCCGAACATTGTTGATTTGAACCACAAGGCCCCGTCCTTCTCATACGTGAGACCCTTAAGTCGCAGGAGTTCCACGACCTGCATGTACGCGTTTCCATCCCTCAGGCGCTTCTCAGAAAACCACGTATCGTACTTGAGTCCGTACTCCAGGAGTACTCGGCGCTGCTCCTCAACAATATGTTCAACGGCGTACCTGCCCAGAAACTCGCGAAGTTCCTCCGGGTCCATTTTGAGGAGCGCCTCACCCTGGGTCTCGTTGAGCTCCTTGGCCATGTCCAAGAGGTATTCTCCCCGGTACCCGCCTTCGGGCACCTCGACGTCCTCGCCCCTGACTTGCCGCAAGCGGGCCTCAAGGGACGCCGCCAGTCTGACCACCTGGTTCCCGGCGTCGTTCACGTAGAACTCCCGGTGCACCTCATAGCCGGACATCTGCATGAGGGATGCCAGGCAGTCGCCCACAGCCGCCGCCCTGGCGTTCACGACATTGAGGGGACCGGTGGGATTGGCGCTTACGAACTCGATGAGAACTTTCTTACCCTTACCGTAGCCGGTCCTTCCGTAGGAAGGCCCTTCCGCCCAGATGCGGGCCATGGCAGGTTGCAGCCAACTCTTGTCCAAGAAAAAGTTGAGGAAACCGGGGCCGGCGATATCTACCTGCCTGATAGGCGAATTCTCCAGGTCGAGGTGCCTGACGATGACCCCTGCGGCCGAACGCCCGTCGGTCCTGATCTCCCGGCCGATTGCCATTGCCACTCCGGTTGCGAAGTCGCCCAGGTCGGGGCGGGAAGGCGTTTCGATCCTGATGTCGGGATTGAGCTCCGTAGGGAATTCGCCTTTTTCCTTGGCCTTGGATATCGCCCCGGCGATCCGCGCGACGATATCTTTCTTGATCTCACCCAGCACGCTGTAACTGGCATCCACCACTACATATCTCCCTTCAGGCTTTGGCGCCCGCCGGTTCTATCCGGTCTCTTTCCGGCGCCAGGAGTAAGAGAAACTCCCTCACAATGGCCGCTGCCAAGAGCCCGGTCTGTCCTATGGTGTCGTAGGCCGGAGCGACTTCCACCAGGTCGGCTACGATATCCCGGCAATCCGCGCCTCCGCGCTTAACGGGCGTTGACACTCCGGGCCACTTCAGGCGGCAGCACGAAGGCCCTTCTATGGATCTCGGGCGAATAGTACCTAAAGGCCAGGCCTTGGGGCTCTCGAACCGGCTCACTGGGGTCGGGGCCAAGCGTTGCGCAGGTATAGCACCAAAAGCCTCCCGGATAGGTGGGCATAGGCCCCGTGTACAGTTTGGCGACCGGGAATACGTTGGCGACGCGCCCAAAGACGGTACGCACCAGGTCGGGCATGAATATGGGGTTCTCGGTCTGGGCCGACATCACGCCGCCGGGGCGGAGAGCCCCTTTAATCGACCGGTAGAACTCCTCCCGGAAGAGGGCTTCCCCCGGACCGATCGGATCGGTTGAGTCGACGATGACCACGTCGTATTCCTCTTTGGCCTTCGCCACAAAATCCAGGCCGTTGGCGATCACAACCCTCGCGCGCGGGTCACTCCATCCGGTATTCCACTGGGGAAGGAACCTCTTGGACGCCTCTATGACACCCTCGTCGATGTCTACAAGGGTCGCGCGCTTGACCGACGGGTGCTTGAGCACCTCTCTCAAGGAACCACCGTCTCCTCCCCCAACGATGAGCACTTCCTCGGGGTTGGGGTGAGCCAATAGCGGCACATGGACGATGCACTCGTGGTAAATGTGCTCATCTATCTCAGTTGTCTGGATCACGTCATCCAGTACAAGGATACGGCCTAAGGCTTCCGTGTCGTAAATCGCCAATTCCTGAAACTTCGTCTTGGCCTTATGTACAATCGATTTCACCTGGACCGACAGCTCGAGGCCGGGCACCCATTCCTCAGTGAACCAAAGCTCCAATGTCCTGCCTCCTCGTACCCAGAAAAGTCCCGAAAACGTCGAACGCATTATATCAGATATGGGTGTTGGACAAAACTTAGAGGGAGACGCTGGTATTTTGCTTAGACGCTTCCCTTGGAGGTCACGTATTGGCTGGAGTTCGAAAGAACGGGCGGAGCGCCGGGAGGGGCAGACAACGCCTTTCCGGGTTGACATTGAAGTCAGGCGTAATCCTCGCCGCGAAAGCGCTAGCCTTCGCAGGGCTTGTGTTCGTCACTGTCTTTCTGGCCCTGGTCATATTCCTGCCTCTGCCTAAAGCGCCGGTCCCTCAGGCAACCAAGGTATATGACATAAGGGGCCGCCCCATCTCATCACTCTTTGTGGAAAACAGGACCGTCGTCCCGTCTTCCGACATACCTGACACGCTGAAGAAGGCCGTCGTGGCCGTGGAAGACATGCGCTTCTACTCCCATCACGGGTTCGATCTCAAGGCCATAGGCAGGGCGATAGTCAGGAACCTGAAGGCCGGCGAGATCCTGGAAGGCGGCAGCACCATCAGCCAGCAGCTCTCCAAGAACCTGTTCCTAACCCATGAACGGACCATCCAGAGAAAGCTCATCGAGCTCGTGTACACGCTGAAGCTCGAGATGCGGTACACGAAGGACGAGATCCTCACGGGGTACCTGAACGAGATCTACTGGGGACACGGGGCGTGGGGGTGCGAAGTGGCGTCCCGGGCATACTTCGGAAAGAGCGTCCAGGACTTGAATCTGGCCGAGGCGGCGCTCCTGGCCGGCCTCATCAGGAGCCCTGAGTACTACTCGCCCTACCACAGCATGGAACGGGCGCTTGAGCGGCGGGCACTCACCCTGGCCCTCATGAAGGAACAAGGGTATATCGACGACGAGGAAGAAGAGCGGGCAAACTCGGAGCCCGTGGAACTGGCCGGGCTGCCGGAGAGCGTGGCGCCCTATTTCGTGAGCTACGTGGTAGCGGACATCGGCACGCGCCACCCGGAGATAGCCAAGAACATCTACCGCGGTGGCTACCAGGTCTACACCACCCTTGACCTCGATATGCAGAAAGCCGCGGAAGAAGCTTTCGAAAGATACATGCCTAAGGGAGAGAAGGACTCCCAAGGGATCACCCAACCCCAGGGGGCTCTGGTAGCCATCGAACCGGCCACCGGATACATAAAGGCGCTCATCGGGGGGCGGGACTGGGACGAGACCCAGCTTAACCGGGCATATCAGGTGAAGCGCCAGCCGGGCTCGGCCTTCAAGATCTTCGCATACACCGCGGCCGTCGACCTCAAACACCCGGTTACAGAGACAAAGGTCTGTGAGCCGGTGGAGTACCCTGGCGCGACGGCCGGCGATAGGTACAGGCCCGTTGACTACGGCAGAAACCCCTACCATCACGCCCCGCTGACGATGAGGACGGCCGTAGCCATCTCCGACAACGTGGTGGCCACCAAGTGGGCGCAGGAGGTCGGACCTTCCACCATAGCGAGCTACGCGGCCAAGATGGGTGTGAAGAGCCGCTTGGAGCCAACCATCCCTCTGGCGCTGGGGGCTTCCGAAGTGACCCCTTTGGAGATGACCGTAGCCGCGGCGACCCTATCGGCCGGAGGCATCCGGCCGGAACCGCTCATGGTGCTCAAACTGATCGACCCGTCAGGCGTGGTCATCGAAGAGAACACGGTCAAGCGCACCCCTGTCCTGGATGAGGGAACCGCCTACATAGTGACCAGCATGCTCCGATCTGTGTTCGCTCCCGCGGGGACTGCGTCGGGCCTTGAGGCTTTTCTGGGGGACCGGCCCGTGGCCGCCAAGACAGGGACTACCGATGACGAACTGGAAGCCTGGCTTGTGGGCTATACAAAGAACCTGGCGTGTTCGGTCTACGTAGGGTGGGACAACAGGGAGAAATCACTTCCGGGAACCGGAGCCGCCGTGGCAGGACCCGTATGGGCGGCTTTCATGGGCGCTGCCCACCGGAACATCCCCGTAAGTGACTGGACACTTCCCAATAACGTGACCTGGGCGGCTGTCTGCAGCGACACAGGCTTATTGGCAGGGCCGACGTGCTTCCGGCGGCACTACGAAGTATTCCGGAAGGACGCTCTACCTCCGGTCGACAGCACGAACCACTTCAGAGTGCCCGGGTGGCTGAGAGGGATATTGCTGCCTGACTTCATCCTGCCGGGAATCGGAAAGCCGGAAGAGGAACACGAGAACCTGGGGAAGGCCCCCATGGTATATCCGGTGGAGGCCCCCGTCCTGAGTCCTTAGAGTCAGTTCTCGGCTTCCTGAAGAACAAGCTCAAACACCATCTCTTGATTTCCTCTGAGGACTTTCACTACCAAGGTGTCTCCGGGAGACTTTTCCGATAGATAAGCCTGAATGGCAGAGACTTTCGAGACCTGTACGCCTCCGACCTCGATGATGATGTCTCCGTCCTTCATGCCTGCTTTGTGGGCCGCGCCATCGCTCACAACCCTGGATGCATAGACACCACGGTCGATTTTGATGTTCGGGTTGTTCCTTTTGACTATTTCCTTGTCGACTAGATGGACTCCCATCACAGCCCGTCTCACCCGGCCCGTCTCGATTATCTCCTTTGCCACCCTCTCAACCTGGTTGGAGGGGATTGCGAACCCCATGCCCTCCACCTGGGATGAAGCCAGCTTCATCGAGTTCAACCCTATGACTTCGCCCTTCGCGTTCACCAGGGGTCCCCCGCTGTTCCCCGGGTTGATGACCGCGTCGGTCTGGATAAGCCTGATGGCCGAGTCCTGACTGATGTTGAGGATCCTGTCCACGCCCGAGATGATGCCGGCAGTTACTGTGCGGCTGAATTCCATCCCCAGCGGGTTGCCTATCGCCACCGCCAACTGGCCGATTTTCAGGTTGTCGGAATCACCGAAGGTTGCCTTTGGTAGACCCGTCGCGTCGATCTTGATGACCGCCAGGTCGGTGGACTTCTCGGCTCCTACCACGGTCGCCGGGAAGCTCCGTCCGTCGGCCAGGGAAACCGTCAGCGACTTTGCGTTGGCGACGACATGCTCGTTTGTGACGATGTAGCCGTCTTCAGAGATGATCACGCCGGTACCGCCTGTGTCCTGCACGTACTCCCTTCCGAAGAAGTCAAATCCCATGGATGCCTGGTTGGTGATGCCTACCACGGCAGGGCTCACCTCTTGAGCCACAAGCATGATCGCCGCATAGGGGTCCTCCAGGTCTGTGGCATTCAGGTAGACCGGGGGCGCAGGTATGTTCGCCGTGCCATCGGAGCCGGAAGCAGCCAGTGGGAGGGTGCCTGCCCTGTGCATGATTATTTGAGGAGCTATACCCAAGACGAGGAACCCACCGATGACGGCGCCTACAAGCCCCACCATCAAGTATGACAAGAAAGACGGCTTCCTCTCTTGTGCCGGGACGTCGTAATCCATGAGAATGCCCTCCTTCATTGATGTTCAAGATGTCGTTTCAGAAAGCCATATCCAAAGAATAATCTATCAAAGGGCTGTCTTCTTGGGTTTGAACATTGTATTAAGGGTGGCTCGGCGGTCGCGGCGCCCGGTCACGGGTGCTTCCCAAGACCCGTCACCAGGAGACGGTGTGCACTAGATGGGCAACGCTGCTGTGTCTCTCAGGCTTTACGCTCAGTCAGGCCGGATCTCCACCTGTGCGCCCAGGCCTCTAAGCTTCTCGTCCACGATCTCATAACCTCTGGAGATTATCTCTAGCCCGTAGACCTCGGTGACGCCGTCGGCGGAAAGGCCGGCTATCATGAGACTGGCGCCTGCCCTGAGGTCGTTGGCCTTCACAGGTGCTCCCACAAGCCTCGGCACCCCTTCCACAATGGCGGTCTTGCCTTCGACCTTTATGTTTGCACCCATCTTGACCAGCTCCGAGACATAGCCGAGCCGGTTGTCATAGATGGACTCCTGCACAACGCTGACGCCCTCGGCGCGCGACAGGACGGCCACAAGGGGCTGCTGGGCATCGGTGGGAAAACCGGGGTAGGGCAGTGTCTTCACATTGAGCGCCTTAGGCCTCTGAGGCCCTATGACCCTCACGTAATCGCCGTTTTCATCTACTATCGCTCCCGCCTCGCGGAGTTTTGCGCTTACGGGCTCGAGATGCTTCGTGATGACATTCCTTACGGTGACATCGCCGCCTGTCGCCGCTGCAGCCATCATGTAGGTGTCGGCCTCGATGTCATCCGGGATGATGGAGTGGCAAGTACCGGTCAGCGTCTTAACGCCCCTGACACGCACGACATCGGTACCTGCTCCCAGGACCCGGGCTCCCATCGCGTTCAAGAAGTTGGCCAGATCGACGACGTGGGGTTCTTTGGCGGCGTTTTCGATGACCGTGGTGCCTTCCGCCCTGCACGCGGCCAGCATGATGTTAATAGTAGCCCCTACGCTGGGGAAATCGAGATACACAGGAGACCCTACAAGCTTTTTCGCCTTGAGCCTTACGACCCCGCCTTCAACGCTGGCCTCGGCGCCTAACGCCCGGAACCCCTTTAGGTGCTGATCCACAGGCCTGGGGCCTATGTCGCAACCGCCTGGCAGACCTACTTCAGCCTGTCCAAACTTGGCGAGCAAGACTCCCATAAGGTAGTAGGAGGCGCGGAGTTTCCTCACAAGGTCGTAGGGCGCGATGTGCGAGACGAATCCGTTGGGGGCAACGGTCATGCAGGTGCCGTCCATGGAAACCACTGCGCCCAGGTCTATCAGAATCTCGGCGAATACGGCAACATCATTTATCCTGGGGACGTTTTCGAGGGTACTAGGCCCTTCGCCTAAGAGCGCCGCAGGGATAATGGCAACCGAGGAGTTCTTGGACCCCCCAATGGTGACTTCGCCTTCAAGCCGGCATCTTCCGCGTATGACAAGCTTCGACATATTCGACAGTCTCCTAACCCGTCAAGAGCATCTAGTCGTACAATACGGTACGGCGGTCCGCATTCCTGCGTGGCTCGACAAACGGGCGGCAAGAAGATACTGCCAGAAACGCTCCTCCACTCACTCGTAGAAGCCCAACGGGTTCTTGGCGGTCCCGTTTATGCGGACCTCAAAGTGAAGGTGAGGGCCGGTAGACCTTCCGGTTGAGCCGACATAGCCGATGACTTTGCCTTTGGTGACCGTATCACCGGTTTTCACCGCCATCTTACTCAAATGAGCGTACCGGGTCTCCTTGCCTCCGCCATGATCTATCTTGACGAGATAGCCGTAATTGCCGTTCCATCCGGCAAAACTGACCATTCCCGAATCGGCGGCAAGAACCTCGGTTCCGGTCTTGGCGCCTATGTCCACTCCTTCGTGCATTCTGCCCCAGCGCCAACCGAAATGGGATGTGATTGTCCCTTGAATGGGCCATACCATATCTTCTGAACCCATAGGCGGGACCTGTTTGGAGCCGCGGGATATCTTCTTCGTGACGGGATAGGAAAGCAACTTCTCATTAAGAGTCACCCTGGACATCTCTTTGCCGTTCTCTCTGATGATCTCCTGAGTGATCTCCTTGGAACCGCTCCTGCCTGCTTGGATAACTGTCTCCTGCCAGGGCCACATGCTTTCGTCGTAGGTTACTTCCACGGAGTAGGGTATGGATACCGTGTAGGTGACAACTTCGCGGGACGCCAGCGTTACGTACGGATCAGGGACAACCAAGTTGAGATTCTGACCGATTTGAAGGAGATCGGCGTTTATCGTGGGATTTGCCTTCAGGATATCCTCAAGAGTGAGGCCGTTGGCGTTGGCGATGGCCCAGAGAGAGTCTCCTCTCTGTACGACATAATTCATCACTTTGTCAGTGCCCCGGGTCAAAATTCTGACCGCCTCTTCGCGATTGCGGAACATGTCGGTGGAAACACTCTTTGGCTCCAGGCCAACGTTCTCCTTGATGAGAACCTCTTCAATCACCTTGTCGCCGGAACCCGCTATCTCGGCAACGTAGTTGGCCCTGAGATCCGCTAAGACTCCTCTGGCTTCTTCCTCTGAACAAAGAGCGACTATATCGACTCCGTCTACCGAGATGACGTATCCTTTGGCGAGGTAGGAAACCTTGTCGCGAATCGACGCCGCCAACTCTTCACCGTCACACAGTGTGAGGTCCTTGGGTGGGTCTTCCACTTTTTCACATGTGATTTCGCAGTCCAAGACAACTTCAGTACCGGTCGCCTGACCCTCCGCCTCAACCAGAAGGTCCACGATCTCTGTGTGAAGCTCTTCCGTGTCGGTGTATCCTACAACCGTACCGCCCACCTTTACGGCATATACGGGTGTGGCGTCAGTCCCTCTCACGAGCAGAAATACAAGAAACGCTGTGAGCACCGCGCTAAAGAAGAAGATGTTCGAGCGAATTCTACGCGGAGATCTCCTGCGTCTGGCTCCGAACCCCTTGAGCCCTAGACTGTGCAGGCGGTAGGTACCCTTGTCCATCTTTATGTTAGGGATCTCTCTCTCTGAGCCCATTGTCTCTCGGTCGCACCCCGATGTCTCGTAGTAGGAATATTATCGGAAAACACTCTGCATAGTCTTACCAACTGAAGCGGTTTCGAACCAGATCATGATATTCGAACCAAGATATCTGATCTCCTTCCTACGGGCGACCTTCCGTCGCCAATGAATATTGGGCCAGGAGAGCGTACTCAAGACGGGCCTTCATAAAATCGCAGGAAAGGAGATCCGGCTTCATAAGGTCGCCGGTGGAGTCTACGGCCCTGGCGTGGCAGCCGCCCCCACAGAGATAACGGGCCCAACAAGAGACGCAATCCGGTTTTCGGGGTACCCGTGATTCACAGAAGCGCCTCATGAGGTCCTTTCTGTGGATACCGTTACGGATGTCGCCCATAGAGTACTCCCTCCGGCCGACCAATTGGTGGCAAGGAAAGATCTCTCCCTCGGGCGTAACCGCCACGTACTCGTAACCCGCCCCGCAGCCGGTCACCCTTCGCTCCCTGCAGAGTCCTTTATGGAGACCCAGGTTCAGGTGGTAAAACTCAAAGGGGTCGCCGGAGCGGTGACAGTCCAGCCAAAATCCGACAAGGCGAGCGTACGACTCACGTAGTGCGGGCAAGTCGGTCCGGGTGAGCCCCCACGGCCCCTGGCCTACTGCCGGCTCCAACGAGATCTGTCTGAACCCTTGCCTGTAGAGGAACTTCACATCCTCGTCGAAGTCAAGGTTATGCTTGGTGTAGGTTCCTCGTATGTAGTAGTCTTTTCCGCCTTTGGCTTCGGCCGCGGCCCTCGCCCGTTGGACTACAAGGGTATGGGTTGGCTGCCCGCCCCGCATAGGCCGCATCCGGTCGTGGACCTCGCTCCTACCGTCTATGCTCAAGATCAGGCTGACGTCGTGGTCTCTGAGGAAGGAGATCTTTTCGTCATCCAGCAGGGTGCAGTTGGTGGTGAGCGTGAAGCGGAATTCCTTCCCGCGCCTAAACCCTTCACGCTTGGCATGGAGCAAGACCGACCTGACTGTATCGAAGGCCAGAAGCGGCTCGCCTCCGAAAAAATCCACATCGAGGTACTTTCTGTTCTTGGAGGCATCAAGGAAATAGTCGATGGCGGCCTTTCCCACCTCTTTAGACATGAGCGACGGTTCTCCGCCAAATGAACCCTGAGACGCGAAGCAATACGCGCATGACAGGTTGCAGTCGTGGGCGATATCCAGGCACATCGACTTTAGGCCTGCCTCAATCGGCGAAAAGCGGTCTTCTTCGACGGAGTGAGCCACTAGCGTCTCATCGGGAGCAAACAGAGTCACCCCAAAGGCCGCGTTCATCTCCCGCCAAGCCTCTCGTATTTCGGACTCTGAGAACTTGCCGCTCAAGACATCCATGAGGCCATCAGGGACCGGGTCGCTGCCGGCGGAAGAAGGGTTGTCCATGAGCCAGGCGACGACGGCCCGCCCTACATCGTCCAGCCAATGGAGCGCGCCCGAGGCGCCGTCATACGCCAAACACTCGCCCCCGGCCTCGAAAACGTGTAGCCCTCTAAGTCGTCCTCTCGTCACTTCAGGGGGCACGGTTGATTGGACACGGTGCATGAAGTCTTGCACGCCGACTGGCACGAAGACTGGCAAGCCTCGCAGTCAGGACGTTCCTTTTTCCAGTCGGGAACGATCACGGGGACAATGTGTTTTGGTTTCACGTCAAATTCTCCTCCCAAAATAAGTGTAGTTTACATAAGATGTCACAGGGTGGTTCACAAGTATGATTATATGGCGTGTCAGGTACTTGGCAACACGGGATCAGGGGATTGGGTCTCAGGAAGACCGGGGCCATGATGTGTCATTGGCAGAGTTTCCCCAGGTAGACGAATTGTCATTACCTCGGCCAAGCGGTATAATTCACCTGAGGCACCAAATAAGATCAAGAAGAGGAAGGTGTGCCCACAGAGTGCGACGGCGACACATAAGCGTCCTGTCCTTCCGGGTTAAGCCTGAGGCCTCTCACGAGGCGCGAAGGCTTCGTTTTGGATGGCCCCTCTTGTGTGTCGCTTTCTTGCTTTTGGGTGTGGCTATTGGACTACACCGTACACCCCAGGGAGAACCGGTCAGGACGGCCGGACGCCCCCACCCGCCGCCTTCCCTTCCGGCAAACTTCGTGGCTGCCCAGAGCTTGGGAGAACTCGTTGCCGCTCCGGTCTTCATTCCCGACGCGCCTTCGGCGTCTTCCGTGCGAATGGCAGGCGACGGGACTACTCCGGGATATTCGCGACCTCCGGTGAGACTGACCACGTATAAGGTCCAGCCGGGGGACACGCTCTCGGCCATCGCCGCGTCGTTCAACACATCCACCGCTTCACTGGCCCAGCTTAACGGTCTATCTTCTCCCGACCGTATCAGTGTTGGGATGGAACTCTCCGTCATGGAAAACGCTTCGGGAGTCGTGGTCAAAGTCACGGAAGGCGATACGCTGTGGGACATATCCAGACGATACGGGGTGTCGATTGCCGAGATAGAAAAAGCCAACAACCTCGATAGTTCTCAAGTATTGAACGTGGGCATGACGTTGATCCTCCCGGGCGCTTCGGCCAGGTCGGTCCCGGTTGTATCCCGGTCGTCTTCCTTCAGGTGGCCAATCCAAGGGTCCTTGACCAGCGGGTACGGATGGCGCACTCACCCCATCACGGGAAAACAGTCCTTCCATGACGGGCTGGATATCGCGGCGAGCACGGGGACTTCCATAGGCGCCGCGGCCGGGGGAACTGTGAAGCACGCCGGTTGGCTGGGCGGCTACGGAAGACTCGTGATCATCGACCACGGCGACGGGCTGGAGACGAGATACGCTCATATGTCGTCAATCGGTGTCTCGACGGGACAGTCTGTCTCGGCGGGAGAGACCATTGGCTACGTGGGTCAAACGGGCGACGCCACGGGGCCCCACGTCCACTTCGAGATAAGGAAGAACGGTAGGACGTTAAACCCCCGGGATTACCTGCCTTGATCAAACTCAAAACTACCTGAGACCCATCAGGCGGCCCGTGGATTGTTGAATCATGAACGGAGCAGCCGATGATTTGGTCAAGTGGCTCGGGTGAGAGGGCTCCTCAGATGAGATATTTCACCGCGAGGAGGAGCGCCGCTCCCGGGATGCCCAATACTCCCACAGTGAGCGCCGACACCAGGTTCATCCCCATGTGAAAGCCGAAGTAGTGCCCAACGACGTTTACCGCCCAGATGACGGCAAGCGCGACCCCTGACCTGAGCGCGATCTTTCCCAACCCGGCGAGTGGCCGGGATAAGGCCTTAACCAGATAAAATGCAACGAGAAGAAGAACCCCTGCTCCCAGGATTACGTTGAGATCCATGGTCATCCCTCCGGCAAATCCGTATGAGGGAGAGGCTCCGGATATTACATAAACCGCGTCGAGGACTCTCTGACCTTCTTGAGGAAGTAGGAGTATTTCTTGCGGGCGGCCTGCATGAGAAATATGGCTTCGTCAATTATCTCCGGCTCGACGGCTTCGGAAAAGCACGACTTAGCCACCTCGTACTCGCTTTGCGCCTGATTGAGCGCAAACAGGTAGTCGTCCCTTTCCCTGTCAACCGCCCCATTGGCCCGCGTTTTCCGAAACAACATTCTGGGTCTATCGCCTCCATGATTCATGTCTACTCATCTCGTAAGCCGGACGTCACTGAAAAGTATGGACGCGGCATGGTAAATTAATACAGCGCAGGTTCTCGTCACATGAACGTTTCTTTGTCCTGCTCTATGTTTCATGGAGGGGTCCGGGAGTGGTATGTCTTCAGTAGTGGACCGGGGAGCGGACCAACCGGGGCATCAAGCGGCTAAGGGGCCAATCACCTAAGGGCTTATGTCATTTCCCTTCGGGCCTCAAGGGACTTGGAGAGCGTGACTTCATCCGCGTAGTCCAGGTCGGCGCCAAAAGGAAGGCCCCGGGCCAACCGGGTCACTTTAACGTTGCGGGGCTTGAGCTCCTTCGCCAGGTACAACGCGGTGGTCTCGCCGTCGACGTCGGGGTTTGTGGCGAGAATAACCTCTTTGACTTCGCGGCCGGTAGACACGAGCCTGTCCATAAGCTCTTTAACCCTTATCTCTTCCGGCCCAATCCCCTTGAGAGGTTCTATGTAACCGTGCAGGACGTGATATAGACCGCGAAAAGCTCCGGCGCGCTCTATGGCCAGGACGTCCTTGGGGTAGGCCACCACGCAGATGACCGACGGATCGCGACGGACGTCTTGGCAGATCCCACAAGGGTCGACGTCGGTGAGGTTTCCGCAGACGGAACAGTATCCTATCTTGTCTCTGGCCTCAATCAAAGACGACACAAGGCGGTTCATGGAATCTTTCCCTGAAACCACGAGGTGGAAAGCCAGGCGTTGGGCCGTCTTGGGGCCAATTCCCGGTAGTTTTCTGAGTTCCTCTACCAGTTGCGATATTGCTTCCGGAAGGTGGGACATAATCACATCTTAAAGGGGAGCCCGGCACCGCCGGTGACCCTGGCCATTTCCTGATCGGCCGTCTCTCTGGCTTTGGCCACGGCCGCGTTCACCGCGGCGACTACGAGGTCCTGAAGCATCTCAACATCGTCAGGGTCCACGACTTCCTTCTGGATCTCGATGGACTTGAGATCAAGGCTACAGGTTACAGTTGCCTTCACCATTCCGCCTCCGGCGGAACCTTCCACGGTCCGAGAAGCAAGCTCCTCTTGTACCTTGGCCATCTCTGTCTGGAGTTTTTGGGCTTCCCTCATGAGCTTCTGCATATCGAAACCGCCCGGACCGGGGAATCTCGGCATATCGTTCTCCTCCTAATTAAGCCTTGTGAGCCTTATGACCCTCTTATTCCTTCGTTACTACCTTTCCGTCCAATATAGTTATTGCAGCTTTCACCAGGGGATGCAATTCTTCGGCCCCACTCCTGTTCATCCCGTCTTGCCCGTTTCCACCTGCTCCGCCCCTGTGGCTTAGGTCGCTTGTCTCTACGGCGATCTTGAAGCGCCTTCCCGTGAGTCTGTAGAGGCCGGCTTCAACGATCCGCCTGTTCTCGTCAACCATTATCTGCTCCATGTGGGTCATGTAACCTTTGGGATACGAGAGGATAAGCGTCTTGCCTCCCTCTACCCTTATGGGACTTGCCTCGATCAGGTAAGCGCGTACCTTCACCCTCTTGCTCTTGAAGAGAGCTTCCAGGAGCCTTGGCCATGCGGCCTTGACGATCTCTGCCAGTCTCTCGTCGGACAGGGACTCCTCAGTTTCGGTCACCGGCTGCCCGGAGTCAGGCCCTCCAGGCCCAGGCCTGGGGTCGCCGGCCGATGCCTGAGACGTAGTGGCCAGAGGCTCACGGCGGGCCTTCGGCTCTTCCTTAGCCGGCACCGGATCCGCGTCGCTGACACCGCCGCCTAGGGCCGGACCGGAGACGCCGGCAAGAGGTTCAAGCGCCCCCTCAGGCTTATTACCCGGAAATACTCCTGCCGGAAGCGCCTCATCGCCCATAAAGAGCCCCAGAAGGGCTACCTCCAACGCTAGCCTCGGGTCGTCTTGATTCTTCACGGTCAAGGCCGCCTTGGACACGGCCTCAAGGACGCTGACGAGAAGGGGCGTCGCAAAAGTGCGGGCGACGGAACCCATGCTGTCTGCCTCGTCTTGGGGACGCCCCAACTCCGAAGGCTTGGCGCCGGAACGGAGAAGCAGCATATCTCTGGCGTACATCCCGATCTCCTGACACATCTCGCCCATATCCTTGCCTTTGTCCGAGGCGTCTCTCGTAACGTCGAGGATCGTCCGGACGTCTCTCTGGGCGATGGCCCTGAAAAGCCGCTGCAAGCTCTCGGATGAAGTTTCACCGAGTATTTCCCGGACATCACCCTCGGTGAGCCTTGTCCCACCGTAGGTCAGACAGAGGTCCAGTATGGACAACGCGTCGCGCATAGAGCCCTGACCTGCCCGGGCGATAAGTCTGAGGGCTGCCTGATCCCACGTGACGGGGCTTCCCGATACCGTAGTGGCTTCTAGGATTTTCTGCATCTGGGCTTCAATATCGGGGACCGACAACCGTCTGAAATCCAGACGCTGGCAGCGGGATGTAATCGTAACGGGGATCTTGTGCGGCGCCGTGGTGGCCATGATGAAAATGACGTGTTCCGGCGGTTCTTCAAGTGTCTTCAGTAGGGCGTTGAACGCTTCCTGAGTGAGCATATGAACCTCGTCGATTATGTACACTTTGTAACCGCCCATGACAGGGACGTACCGTACGGCCTCCCGCAGGCTTCGCATTTCGTCAATTCCCCGGTTGGACGCGGCATCGATCTCGATCACATCCACCGTACTTCCGTCTATTATGGACGCGCAGGACGGGCATTCATTGCACGGTTCGGCTTCGGATCTATCGCTGCAGTTGACGGCTTTGGCCAAGAGGCGCGCGACTGTGGTCTTGCCGGTTCCCCGGGGGCCGGCGAAAAGGTAGGCGTGAGATACTTTGTTGGTGATGAGGGCGTTCTTCAATATACGGATAACGGCCTTCTGGTCTACGACGTCCTCCCACCTGGACGGTCTCCACACGCGGTACAGGGCTACGTAAGACATCACGGATCCCCCTCTCGCGGCGCCGAAAAATGCAAAGGCCGTGCGCCGGTCTCCGACCGTCCTCCCCAGGCGGTCCCAACGTAGCTTGCTCCGACCAGGAACCCCTGCGGCACATGAAAAGATTCGCTTACCGTTGCTTCCTCCCGGACCTGGCGGGGTTCACGAGTTCCCATTGCGCAGGACCCGGCCCTCAACGCCGCTCGCGCTGGCCAGACCCTAAAGAGAAGCGGCCTCGGACGGGCATCAACCCCGCTATAGCGGATTGCGGGTTACAGGGCACCGCTACCTCCCCATCTAGCACGGCCAAACCTATCGTGGCGGAGGGGGTGGGATTTGAACCCACGAGACGGTTACCCGTCTACACGCTCTCCAGGCGTGCTCCTTCGGCCGCTCGGACACCCCTCCGCGCCTTCAAGACAAGAATATCGATTTTCAAGTATGGCGGAGGGGGTGGGATTCGAACCCACGAGGCGCGTTAACGCCTACTCGCTTTCGAGGCGAGCTCGTTCAACCGCTCCGACACCCCTCCGGGCATCAGACTCCGGGCCGACTTCCGCCCCGGAGTTCCCTAAAAAACGCTTCAAGAAGTGAAGCGCATTCTTCTTCCATTACACCGGTCAAAACCTCTACCCGGTGATTGAACCTTTCGTCCCTCACAAGGTCCATGAGTGACCCGCATGCTCCCGTCCTCGGGTCCCTCGCTCCGATAACGAGCTTAGGGATGCGAGCCATCACAACGGCTCCGGCGCACATGGGACACGGCTCGAGAGTCGAGTACATGACGGCATCGAGGATGCGCCATGAACCCTCATGTTCGGCCGCTTGGCGTATGGCCAGCATCTCCGCATGGGCCGTCGGGTCCTGGAGGGTCTCCTTAAGGTTGTGCCCTCTCCCGATCACCTTGTCGCCCTTCAATATGACCGCGCCTACCGGCACTTCGCCTAAGGCATAGGCCTTCTTGGCCTCTAAGACGGCAAGGGACATGCCCAAACGGTGACAGTCTGCTCCGTCCATGCGCCAATTCCCCACGCAGTCCGTAAAATCGATGGTGCGCCCGGGAGGACTCGAACCTCCGGCAGACGCGGATTAGGAATCCGCCGCTCTATCCGCCTGAGCTACGGGCGCACGCTACCTGGTGCGCCGGGCGGGACTCGAACCCACAACCTACAGATCCGTAGTCTGTCGCTCTATCCAATTGAGCTACCGGCGCGAAACAAGTGGCGGAGAGGGAGGGATTCGAACCCTCGAAGGAGGTTTCCCCCCTTAACGGTTTAGCAAACCGTCGCCCTCGGCCGGCTAGGCGACCTCTCCGCAAGACGCTTTCGTAAGCGCATCACCTATATTACCACGTATGAAACAAGAGTACCAGTGGCGGAGGGGGTGGGATTCGAACCCACGGAGGGCTTGCACCCTCAACAGTTTTCAAGACTGCCGCATTCAACCGCTCTGCCACCCCTCCGCGATGGACGAGCCGGGCACACAACTGTAATCACAACAAGGGGTAGAGCCACATCCATGAACTGCATACACTTCTGCATACTATGCTGCGCTAATGAGCCCGACTCTCCAATAGATCATACTAGCACAATTAACACACCTGTTCAAACCGTCTGGCGCCCACCGGAGCAAGCATCCTGCAATCGCCGGAAGGAACCGCGCCGACCGGCGAGCCGTGGGGGCTCACTTGCCGGACCTTGTGACTCGCTCCAAGACCGATCTTGCCGCCTTGACGCCTGCGGCGGAGGCCTGGGCCAGGCTTCTCGTCACACCTGCTCCATCGCCCACCGCGAACAAGCCCGAGATCTTTGTCTCCATAAAGGAGTCCACCTTCACCCTGGACGAGTAGAACTTCACCTCGACGCCGTAAAGGAGCGTGTTCCTAGACCATATCCCGGGCATTATCTTATCCAATGCCTCCAGCATTTCAAGGATGTTTCGTACGTGCCTGTACGGAAGGACCAGAGTGAGGTCGCCGGGCGTCGCGTCCTTCAAGGTGGGGCGAACCATGCTCTTAGCGAGCCTCTTGGCGGTGGAGCGACGGCCTTCCCACAGATCACCCAACCGCTGTACAAGCACTCCGCCGCCCAGCATGTTGGCCAGGCTGGCGATGTACTTTCCATAGGCTATCGGCTCTTTGAACGGCTCCGTGAACGTCTTTGAGACCAAGATGGCGAAGTTGGAGTTCTCGGTGCGCTTCTCGCTCCACGAATGCCCGTTGACCGTCACGACGCCGCCCGTATTCTCGGTGACGACTTCGCCGTGGGGACATACGCAAAACGTCCTGACAAGGTCGTCAAAAGATTTTGAATAGTAGTGGATCTTGGGTTCCCACACCTTCTCGGTGACCGGGTCGGCCACCACGGCAGGGACCTCGACACGGACTCCGACGTCAACGGGATTGTTCTCCGTCTCCAGTCCCAGTCGTCGGGCTTCGGCCGAAAACCATTCGGCGCCTTCCCTGCCCGGGGCCGCGATCACCAGCCCGGCTCTCTCTTCGTTTCCGTCGCTTAAGACGACTCCCGTTACCCTTCCGCTCTCGCAGGTGAACCTATCTACCGTCACGGAAGTACGGATCTCGATTCTTGAATCCAGGAACAAATGCATGTTCCTGAGTATGTCCGGGCAATGATCGGTGCCCAGGTGTCTTATCTTAGCAGGTACAAAGTCCAAGCCCGCCCTTGCGGCTTGAGCGACGAGTCCTTGAATGGCTTCTTCGTCGGTGCCGAACAGACGGGAAGAGGCCCCGAAATCAAGCCAAATGCTGTCCATGTACTCGATAAGTTCCCTGAGCTCGCCTTCCTGCAGATACTCGTTCAAGAATCCCCCGAACCGTGTGGTCAGGGTCAATTTGCCGTCGCTGAAAGCGCCTGCCCCACCCCATCCGGAAGTGATCGAGCACGGCGAGCAGTTCACGCATCCTCCCAGGCCCTTCTCCCGCGGGCAATTGCGGGCCTCCAAGGAGCGTCCTTTCTCCAGCATGAGAACAGAGAGCCCAGGGGCTTTCCTGACCAACTCGATGGCGGCGAAAATGCCGGCCGGGCCCGCCCCAACGATGATTACGTCCCACTTCGCCATGGCGGCACCTCCGTCAAGCGGTGTGATCTACGTCGAGGTCCTCAAACCTGCATATTTCCCTGGAGAAGAACAATCTAATCGAACCTGTGGGGCCGTTCCTTTGCTTGGCTATTATGAGCTGGATTGTGTTTTCAGGATCCTCGGGGTCTGAGTACAGGAACATGACGATGTCCGCGTCCTGCTCAATGGCGCCTGACTCACGCAGATCCGAGAGCTGGGGAATCTGCTTTTGCCGCTGCTCCACTGCTCTTGACAGCTGAGAGAGGGCGATGACAGGCACGTTCAACTCGCGGGCGATGCCTTTGAGGGAGCGGGAAATCTCCGAGATCTCTTGCTGCCGGTTTTCCGCCTTTTTTGATGGCCTCATGAGCTGCATGTAGTCCACGATGACCATCCCCAGCCCATGCTCGGCCTGTAGCCTCCGGCACTTTGTCCGTAGTTCCATGACGGATATGGAGGGAGTGTCGTCTATGTAGATCTTGGCTTCTCCCAGCCTCCCGAGGGCACTGGAAAGCCGGCGCCACTCTTCCTCATCGAGAAATCCGTTCCGCAACTTCTGGCTGGATATCGCCGCCTCGGAACAGAGGAGCCTCTGGGCTACCTGCTCTTTTGACATCTCGAGGCTGAACACGACAACGGGAAGATCGGCTTTGAGAGCCACGTTGCGCGCCATGTTGAGTCCCAGGGACGTCTTTCCGACCGACGGGCGGGCGGCCAAGATGATGAGGTCCGACGGCTGAAATCCCGAGGTAAGCCTATCAAGGTCGCCCAAACCGCTGGGGATGCCTACGGTCTCACCGCCGTGAGAAGCCATATACTCGAGTTTTTCCAGGGTCTCCACAAGGACGTCCTTGAGTTGCACGTAGCTCTGGCGGCTCCGGCGCCTGGCAACCTGAAATATGAGTTCTTCCGACTTGTCCAAAAGCTCGTCTACCTCATCGGTGCCACGATAGGCAGTCGCGGCGATCTCGGTAGCGGCTGCGATGAGCCTCCTTAGGATCGCCTTCTCGGCCACGATGCGGGCATAGTACTCCACATTTGCGGCCGTCGGCACGAAGTTGGCGAGCCTGGCGAGTTCGGCCATGCCTCCGATCCTCTCAAGTTCCCCGGTAGAACGCAGCTTATCAGAAAGAGTCACCAGGTCCACCGCTTCCGGCACCTCGGCCATCTCGGCCATCCGCCTGAAGATGATCCGGTTCTGCTCTTTGTAGAAGTCCTCAGCCGTCAAAATCTCCAGGGCTGTGAGCACCGCTTCTCTTTCAATGAGCATCGATCCAAGGACCGAATCCTCGGCTTCCGTATTCTGAGGGGGAACCCTTTCTGACTGTTCCAGCATAGGCAACTCCTTTTCCTTAAGCGGACTTCACCGTTGTCCGCCAGTCAGGGCACACGAAATCCAGGGCCTCACTGAGAGACGAGACAAAGCCTACCTGAATGCCGCGGACTTCCTCGACGCCCCCGGAGTTCTCAGTAGGGATCAAGACGCTCTTCATACCCGCTTGCTTGGCTCCGTAGATCTTCTCGTAGACTCCGCCGATGGCCTTGACTTGTCCTCCCAGAGAGATCTCTCCGGTTACGGCCACGTCCTGCCTGACCGGTATGCCCGTCACGGCCGAGAAAATCGCCAGAGTGATAGCCAGTCCGGCCGACGGCCCGTCAACCTTCGCGCCTCCGACTATGTTCACGTGCACGTCCTTGTCGGCAAGGTCGATGCCGAACTCTCTGCGCAGCGAGACAGAGGCGTTAAACAGAGAATCTTTCACCATGGTGCCCGCCGTCTCATTCATCCGGATGGTGCCTTTTCCCTTCTCCCGGGCATCAAACGCCACTGCTTCAATCTCCAGCGTGGAACCTAGGTAACTGACCACTCCGAGCCCGAACACCTTCCCGACCTCCAGGCGTTCGCTGGCCTTGGAGGTCACGTTGGGAGAAAGCCTTGCCGCGCCTATCGCGTCTCTCACGTCTCCGGCCTCTACCGCCAGGAAACCTCTCTTGGGGAGCTCGCCCTGCCGGTGAAGCGCCATGGCATAGGCGTCGGCCAGAAGTCCTACGGCTTTTCTGCCTTCAATCGTATAGTCGGTGATGACCTCCACCGCCCCGGGAGTAAGCTTCGCCCTGAGCCTCCGGGCAGCCCCTTTCACGATTGTGGCGATGTGGGCGGGCGTGAGCGCGTCAAAGAAGACCTCGGCAGCCCGCGACCTGAGCGCGGGGCTTATCTCCTCGGGATCTCTGGTAGTGGCGCCCACCAAGATGAAATCGGCGGGGGCTCCCTTCTCGAACAGCCGCCGGACGTACGCCGGCACGCGCTTGTCTGACGGGTCGTAATATGAAGAATCAAAGAGCACCCGCTTATCCTCAAGCACCTTCAACAGTTTGTTCTGAAGGAGCGGGTCCATCTCACCGATCTCGTCTATGAACAAGATGCCACCGGTCGCCTCGGTCACAAGTCCCAGTTTGGGCTCAGGCACCCCTATTTCGGCAAGGTCCCGCTTGGCACCCTGATAGATGGGGTCATGGACCGAACCCAATAGAGGGTTGGTTATCTCCCTCGGGTCCCAGCGCATGGTGGCGCCATCTGTCTCGACAAAGGGCGCGTCTTTGGCAAAGGGCGAGAAGCTCAGCTTTCGCGCCTCTTCCAGCACCAGCCGGGCGGCGGACGTCTTGCCCACTCCCGGGGGTCCGTAGAGGATTACGTGCTGGGGGTAGGGCGTGGCCAGCTTGGAGAGAAGAGCCCGAATGGCCCTGTCTTGCCCCACGATGTCCGAGAGCCGTCTCGGCCTCAGGAAGTACAGGGCAGATCTTGCGATTGAACGCTCCTCCAGCTTGAGAAGGCGGGTCAACTTCTTGCGGGTCTCTTCGGTCTCGGGATCCCCGTCTTCCATAAGCACCTCACGACGGATGTCTTGGATGTATTCGTCGTGCTTTTCCTGCATGCGCCTGGAGACCCGTTCCTCGATGTCCTGCTCGATGCCCTGCCTGGCTATCCTTTCGGCTATCTCCTCCTGGCATTCTTCCAGAATGCCGGGGATGGATTCGACAGACACAGGCGGCTGTATTGTAGGATCTTCGAAAACCACTTTCTGAAGCGCCGCCACCTGCTGGGAAAGGTCCTTTGAGCGCATACCGGCCAGCGCGTCCAAGCGTCCCGCCTTCAAGACGAGTTTCTCTGCCCCGTATACCGAAGCCAGGAAGCCGAACATTGCGCTGACTTGCCTTTTTAGGAGCTCTTCGGCCTCAAGTCTCCCGGCCATTTCACGCCTCTGGTCCAATTACTTGGATTCCTCCGCTCTTATCTCAACATTCAGCGTTACCTTGACCTTCGGATGGAGCTGGACCTCCACCTCATGAGTACCCAATTCTTTGAGATTCTCGCCAAGCAGGACTTTTCTCTTGTCCACCTGGACTTTGTAGCTTTTCTGGATCTTGGCTGCGATTTCCTGAGGAGTCACCGAGCCGAAAATCCGTCCTTGGCCCGCTTTGGCGGTAAACACCAGGGTCTTGCCGGCGATCTTCTCGCCTTGCCTCGTGGCCTCGGCAAGGAGCCTTTCTTCCTTCTCCTTCTTGGCGGCCTGAAGGGCCTCGTGTTCCCTGAGAGTGCCCTTGGTGACAGGCATCGCTAAGTTCCTGGGATAGAGGTAGTTGCGGGCATACCCGTCCTTCACATTCACCTTGTCTCCCTTTTTGCCCAAGCCGGGAACATCTTGTCTGAGGATAACCTCCATAGCGGACCTCCTCTCTGAAGATGGGTAACCTATGTCGCTGGATAGGCCTAGATATCACTGAGTTCGGGATATCTGACTCTCCGTAGGTCAAAGAGCACATCTATCATACCAAAAAGCTGAACGCCGAACCCGAGGAGGGGAGAGGACAGTGCCATGAATACGGCCATGGACGTAAAGAGACCGGCCACCCCTCCCGCGAAGCCCGACCGGAGGAGGAAGAAGCACAAGGCCGAAGCCGCGTCCAGCAAGAGGACCAGCATGGCCATGGGGAGCACGTTGTCCACCACGACCGCCAGAAAAGGGAGCTTCTCCGCGTAAAATGGGCTGAGCTGCAAGCCGACAAAGGCGAGGAGCCACACGTGTCCGGTGGCTTCCGGCATGATCCACCTTGAGAAAGGTCTCAAAGGCTCTACCGTGTACCCGAACCTGGGGAGGACCCGCCTCACGACTTCGTAATTCACCCACGCGAGGAACAAGGATCCAAGCAAGAAACCGGCCGGCAGAGTCCTCATGATCATCTCCGGCGTTACCGTCTGCATCATCCCCTCCAGCGCCGGATTGCCGCCAGTGATCCTATGGCTTATTTCGAAAACCTCGTTGAACACCTTTGCTGTCTGCTCCGCCAGCTGCGGGAGCGTGAGGCCCGTCACCAGATACGCGCCCAACATGTCGACTGCGACTCCAACCATGGAAGCGCCGGTCATGAGCCCTATGGTACGTTCTGCCGGGAGGCTTCTACGGACGCTGTACCCTAAGGCAACCCCCATTGTGCCGTAGACCGTCATCAGGGTGATGGCGGTAATGGGGCTCAAGAAAGGAAAGAGGACGGCAAGAGTCACGAACGAGGACAGAACGCCCCACCGGACCCCGTGTCGTATGACCACGAATGCCGTAGGGAGGGGAGAGATCAGCGTGGCGAACATCCCCAGGAGAGGCACATAAAAAGCCACCAGTATGAAAAGCGCTCCTAAAGCAGCCAGAAGGGCGCTCTCTACAAGGGGTCTCGCCGGAGTAGTCAATGCGCCATACCTCACTTCATGTCCTCAGAAAATACCTTATGTGGTCAAGGCGGGGCTACCGCGAAGGAGCCCCGCCGGAGATACAGAAATAGAACCTATCCGGTCAATCCTACTCGATGGTAAACGGCATTAGGGCCATCACTCTGGCTCTCTTGATCGACTTGGTCAAAAGACGCTGGTGATGGGCGCAGTTTCCCGTGATCCTCCTGGGCAGGATCTTGCCTCTTTCCGTAATGTACCTGCGGAGGCGCGGGACGTCCTTATAGTCGATATCCGACAAGCCGTCAACGCAGAACGCGCAGACGCGCTTCTTAGCCTTTCGGCCACCTTCTCGCCTCAACGAAAAGCCCTCCTTCGATCTATCCAAGCAATACAGGGTTCCTACTGCGGTTCATTGGCACTGAAATCTACATCATCTATGAACGTCTCCTCGACGGCGTCTTTCTTCGGCCTGGGCGACAGGAATTGAATGTTGTCTGCCACTACCTCGAACACCTTTCTCCTTTGTCCCTCTTTGGTTTCAAAAGAGCGGGTCTGTATGCGGCCTTCTACGGCCACAAGCCTGCCCTTATCGAGGTACTTGCACGTAACTTCGGCAAGTTTGCCGAACAAGACGACGTCTATGAAGTCGGCTTCTTTCTGTCCGGCCTGATTGACCCTTCTATCGACAGCCAGAGTCACCGTGGTCACGGAAGTGCTGTTGGGAGTGATCCTTAGCTCGGGCTGCCTGGTCAGTCTCCCTATCAAAACAACGCGGTTGAGCACTCTCTTCCCTCCAAAACGGCGCTTATTTCAGTTCTCCTTGTTCTCCTTCGGACTTCTCGGCAGGAAGCCCCTCTTCCGGCCCTTTCTCTGCGGGAGCTTCTTTCACGACTCGGACCGTCTGTGCCTGGCCAGACTCTATGCGGGGCTCCGGGGCACGCTTGAGAGGCTGCCTTGGAGTCCTCTTCTTCCGCTTCACATTGTCTAGCCTGGAGATCATGTGACGGACGATCTCCTGGTCGATCTTCATGAGACGGTCGAGTTCCGCTGCGACTTGGTGTTCCGCGTCGAAGAGCATCATGATGTAGAGCCCTTCCCGCATGTCGTTGATCTCGTAAGCGAGTCGCCGTTTTCCCCACTTCTCGGCGGAATGTACAGTGCCATTACCGCCGGTGATGACTTCCTGGTACCTGGAGATAATTGAGGCAATCTTCTCTTCGTCGTAATCGGGGCGGGTGATGAACAACAGCTCGTATTTACGCAAGACAATATCCTCCTCCCTTGGACTTGTGGCCCCGTATATGGTAGGGGCGGGAGTAAAGGGGCGTCGCCCCTTTCGCTCAACCGGCGCCAGCCAATTATAGTCTAAAGCGGTTCCGGGCCACAAGTACCGGAAACCCGGATTGCCATTAATTGGTGACCGGCCGCTCGTGAGCCGGGCTAATCCTCTTCTTGAGCTTTGAGTTGAATTTCACCCTGTCCAAGAGGACCACACGGCCACAGTCCCTGCACTTCAGCCTGACGTCCGCTCCGGCCATCAGGACGGCCCAAATGTCGCCTCCACACGCATGGGGTTTCTTCATCTGGACGATGTCGCCCGCTCTGAGCGGGGGATCTAGGGTCAGCAAGTCTGGCTCACCCCCACTACAGCTTGACTCTGGCGATGACCGCGGGCCAAAGGGTCTGATAGACCGTTGTGAGGAGGGCCATGAGATAGGAGCTGGACGCTTGTTCTCTGGCACCTCCCAGAAAGCCTGCGGTCAGGAAAGGATACAGAGCCCCCGCCAGGAGCGACAGCCATACGACTGAAAGGCCGGTCTCGACCAGGCCTCCTAAGAACCGCACCACCAACGAATCGGGAGCCGTGAATCCCAGGCTCCTGACGATCATCTCGGCAACGAGGCGCAATAAGGAGAAGAGCACCAAGAAGGCTATGCTTGAGAGGAACAGGCGGGTCAAGGCCAGACCGAGCATCTCGGCCCAAGTAGGGTTGGGACTTGCCAGAGGCCCGACGGCGACAAGGTTTTGCTTGACGGCCCCCTGGAGGAGTCGCCCCCATTGAGACCCACCGATTGAGGAAAATGCTTGGTCGAAGGTGGCCGGGTTATAAGGAACCAAGAGGGGCGGCAGAGTCTCAAATACCCGCTCCCACCAAACCGAAGTCTTCTCAAAGAGACCCCACTGCTTGTTCAAGAAGTCCACGGTCGGGCCCGACAACGCGTACGCCCCCAAGAAGGCAGCCAGAGTGCCCGCCAGGTTGAAAACAGAACGCCAGAACCCCGTTCTAAACCCACGTATGAACGCCAGGAGAAGCAAGACCCCGATGATCACGTCTACGTAGTTCGTGGCGATTACCTCCTTCGCGAAAAGACACTAGGAGCCGCGTAGAACTTGTCGAACAGGGCAAGCACTACCGCCGGAATAGCAGGCGACGCGTTCTTGCCGGTATAAGCGAACAGGATCCCATCCAAGAGCGACGAAAGGTAGCCGAATCCGGCGTACAAGGTGAGGCCCAGCACGATATCCTCAACAAAAAGGGGCCTGTCCGCGCTGCTCTTCAACCTGTCTATATTATCGAAAGCAAAGACGGCTGCAAACACTGCCGTAAACCAAAGGCTGGGCGGCAGCCCGTAGGTGACTCGCTCCGCAATGAAGGCAACAACCAATAGAAGTAACGTGCGCCCGGCTCCCCTCCGCGACATCTGTCTTCCCTCATTACGCGCCCTCACGGAAGGCGCGTCAGGTTTGTATCAAGGTCTACAAGGCAAGCTCCGCTGTCCTTCCCAAGAAGGACAAGTCCATCTCCCAGTGCGAGAGGCAGGTCGCGGGTCGTGAACGAGAACTCCCTGTGCCCGTCTCTCAATGAAAACCCTACCACATGGGTTTGACACAGAGCAACAACGATGCTTTCCCCATAGATAAGGCTGTGGGCGGGCGACGGGACCGGATGTTCCCAGATCACCTGCCCGGCTTCTGATAAGACGGTGACAAGCGGCTGAGCCGGAGAGCCGTGGCATATGATGACGCTCTGGTTCTCCCAGACGATCGCCGATACAGAGCCCCGAACCGGGAATGAACACAGAAGACCACCGTCTGGGCCTACTAAGCCCGCTCCCTGAGAGGTGGCGTAGGCGGTCTTTCCTGCAGGAGACGGGATCACGGACCTCCAATGGCCTTGGTCCAAGGGCAAAGACCACAGAAGGGTCCCGGAAGTCGGGTCGGCACAAGCCAGTCGAGAGAGCCCACCGGCAGCGACGTCTCGAAGTCCCAGATACAATAGCTTGCCTTGTTGCGCCGCTTTGACAGGTATCCCGGGTAGATGAACCGGGCGAAAGACCTCTCCGCCCGTGGTAATGACCCTGAGCACCCATTGTTCTCCAAATCCGCCGCTTGCCGGTTTGACCATGAGGATACCCTCAAGACCGGAGCACGGCAGCAACCTCTCCCCTTCCCCGGCGGTGCCTGCGGCCGACAGAGCCCCGTCAGGGCCATAAACGTAGATGGACGTTCCTTCCATCGTGTACAGCCGGCCGCCTGAAATCGCCGCCTGAACGGGAGGTCTGGAGAGCGAGGCGATCTTGCCCCGGGGACCGTAGAACGCCCGCCCTTCAGGCTCATCGCCCAAGGCGTACAGACCTTCAAAACAGTCCAGGCGGGACGTCTCCCATACCTTCGAACCTCCCGGTAGGGGACGGGGTAGGGTTCCGTCTAGGTACGCCTCGTGAACGGTGAGAAGCGCGGCCGCCAACCCCGCCAGGATGACAAGGAGGCGCACTGCCCAGGACCGCGGGCGAGGACGCGCGGGTAGTGATCTATGGGCCGGAGCCCCCCGGCCGTCTTTGCTCTTCTGCTTCCGTGTCCAGGGCAAAAGGACGCTCATTATACCCCTTCTTACCGCGATTTTCGGAAGGTGCTCAGAGGCTGAAAAGTAAGAGTACCAGCAGGACCACGATGGTCAGTGCGGCAATCTTTCCCCAGCGTACGGCTTGGAGAACCATCATGTACCCCTGGTAGTGTGAGAGCGCTTTCTCGGAGTGTCCTATGTCTTGGTAGAGTACGGTCAGGTTGTGTCTGGGTTCGGTAGCCCACACATTTTCCTTGAGAGACCTCATGTAGTACTCGCGGGCCGCTTCCGCATCCCTTCTTATGAAGGCGAGATTTCCCAAGTTGTTGAGAGGGCGGGAATCTCGGGGAGAGGCGATCAGCGCCTGGGTGAACAGCTCTCGGGCTATGTGGTGACGCCCCATGTGGGACTCGCATACCCCCAGGTAGTTCAGATACCGGCTGTTGGGCCGCTTTTCCTGGCGCATGCGCTCTCTGAGACGTCCGGCCGCTTCACTGCTCTTCCCGTCCACGATAAGCCTCTTGATCGTACACTCGAAACCCCAACACACTGAGCCCACCTCCAACCTTAGCCCTGGATAATTCTAGCAGAAGGATTTCTTATCCTCCCAGTTAGTGTGTATGGCCCTGGCGACTGAATACCGCAATTGGGCGGGTGGGACATTACCCATGACCTTGACCTGATTGGGGGTGGTAGGGTGACAAAGGTGGCAGTCGAAGGAGGACTCCGGCCTTTTCAGGAAGCCCTTAAGAACGCGGGTTTCGTCGTAGTGGAAGTACAGAGGCCGGAGGACGTCATGAACACGCGACCTCACGCGGTTGTGGTCTCAGGCATGGATGACAACTTTCTCGGCATGACTGACGCGGGAGACGCTCCTGTCGTCAGCGCTGCCGGACGAACGCCCGAGGAAGTAGTGAAGGACGTGCGTCGTTCATTGGGACCAAGGGAATAGCGTCGCCGCTTTCGGTGAGCCCGGGCCGGGTTTTCCCGCAGGCGTTCCGGAGGATCCAGTCGGCTTTGTGAATCCCTGCCGAGATGGCCCGGGCCATCCTCATCACCAGGCTCAACCTTGTGTTCTGGAGCACCATGTACTCCATGAAGCCGCCCATATTCACCACTCCCGCAAGATACAGGTCGCCTACGGGAGTCAGCTTCTTCTTAACGCCGAGGCCGGGCCGGAGAGGTCCGGACCGGACCATAACGACACCTATCTCCGACTTTGTGCCCAGGCATGCGTCGACCCCGAGGACGAGAGACTCGCCGCAGTCAGGGAGAGACGCGACGGCTTGGGTTAAGTTTTCCGCGTGCACCGGCTCATCCAGATTGCCTATGACACAGCCGGGATAATCCGCAGACGTCAGCATGCTCCCTACCAAAGGGCCGAGTGAATCACCGGTTGACCGGTCGGTGCCGACGCAGACGACGGTGAGAGGCAGTGTCCTGCCGAGATCTGCCGCCACCCTCACGATGGAAAGGGCGATCTTATCCGGAGCGTCCGGAATGGAAGCATCAATGTGAGCTGCCGATGTAAACTACCCCTGGTTCAAGAATATGCGCAGCTCACGGGAGGATAATACCTGGTCAGTCAGGCTTTGACTCGAACCTGTCCAAGATGCGCTTGACTTCGGTGTCCGGCACCTGATCGAAGGAGACGTACCATTCGCCGACCGAATAGAACACCGGAGGCCGGAGCGGACAGATGACATCGTCCACCAGAGGTTTGAGCGATTCTATTGTCTCTTGAGGCGCTACCGGAACAGCCAGGAACAGGCTGAGCGGATTGCGGCGGCGGACATACTGAAGAGCTGCCATAGCGGTGAGTCCGGTCGCCAGGCCATCGTCTACAACCACGACCGACCTTCCTTCGATTCTCTTCTCGGGGCGGTGCCGCCGGAAGGCGGCCAAGTCTCGCTCAACCGCCTGCCGGACCTGAGGTGCCAGTTCCAGGATATGGGACCTGGATATTCCCGGGTGGCCGTCGGGTGAAAAAAGAACTTTGCCGTCGGGCCCTACCGCGGCGACAGCATACTCGGGGTTATAGGGCGCGCCGATTTTCTTTGCCAAGAGGACATCCAAGTCAGCGCCGATGGCCAAGGCTACCTCGCGACCTACCACGACACCTCCGCGGGGAATCGCAAGGATGAGTGGAGAATGCATCTCGTATTCCTTAAGGACTCCGGCGAGAACTCTGCCGGCCTCGGTCCTGTCCTCGAACACTCGGAGATCAGCCTCGCCTGTCTATTCTTCTTCTGGCTTAGGCTCGCCCGTCTCCCTGCCTATGCTGACGGCCTGCTCTCCCATCTGCGTAGTGCCGGAGAAAATGGCTCCTTCGGAGACTACGAGAGTGCCGACTTTGATATCACCCTTAACCCTGGCCGTCGGCAGGAGCTCAAGCCTTCCGGAGCAGGTAACCGTTCCTGAGAGAGTCCCGCCGATAGTCACGTTCTGAGCCGTGACGTCGGCATTCAGGACCGCCGTCTCTCCTACGGTTACATCGCCTTCACACTCAACATTGCCTTCTGCGGACCCTTCGATGCGCAGACTCCCTTTTGAGCGGACAGTGCCTTTGATCTCGATGCCCTTGCCGAGCAGGCTCTCAAATGTCCCGGGCTTAAGCGGGGTCTCAGTCTTGGCGAACATTGTAATCCACCTCCAAGATATCCTTAGGCAAGTACTTGGACGGATCGGTTGTGGTGCCCCACAGCCTGACCTCATAGTGGACGTGTGGACCTGTTGCCGTGCCCGATTGCCCGACATAGGCGATGACGTCTCCCCTCTTGACCTCATCTCCCTTGTCCGCCTCTAGTCGCACACAGTGAGCATACAGGGTCTCGAAGCCATAGTCATGAGTGACGATTACCGTCCATCCGTATCCGTACTTGTAACCTGCAAAGCTTACCACTCCGTCTGCCGTAGACACAATCGGGGTCCACGATGAGGCGCCGATATCAATCCCTTCGTGAAATTCCCGCGCGTAGGTAAGAGGATGTCGCCTCCATCCAAACTCTGACGTGATCTCACCACGTACCGGCCAAATGCTCGGAGTAGACCTGAGCTTGGCAACCACCTGGACCGCTTTATCATGCAGGTCTCGAGTCCTCTCCAATACTTCCACGGTCTGACCGGCGAGCTTGTCCGCGTTTTCCCTAAGGACATAGAGCGTCCGGCCCATGTCAGCGGGAGATATATTGCGGATAGTCGTCGTGAAAGCTCTGTTGGTCGTCCTCAAGGCGCGCGGAGAGACCGGCGGACCGAAGGCAGGGGAAAAACTTTGAGGTGCTAGCCCCTCCCTATCGAGCATCTCGCGGATCTCACTGCCGAGGACTTCTGCCTGCTGCAGACGGCTGTTGAGTTCTGAGAACTGCTCTTCCAGTTCGGTTATCTGCTGGCGCTGAGACTCGGCTACGTCCCGCATATAACGGAGCTCGCGGAGTTCTAGGGCATGGGCCCGGTAGCTCCGGATGAACAGAAAGAGGGAGAGGATAGCCATGAATATGCAGGCCATCGCGATCCTGGGGGCCCGAGCGCCAAAGCTAAGCGACTTGCTGTCTCCGTGGGAAGAAACAAGGAATAGGGTGAAGCGTCGCTTCTGCGAACTCTTCCCCCGCTTCGCACGCAGCCTGTTTCTCCATAGAGCTTCATCAAGAGTTCCGAACACAGTGCCTCCACGTAATCCCTTCGTGCCCGGCCACTTTGAGCCGATCGAGAGTGGGTTCGACGCCCCTTTCCAAAATCCTGCTTGGGAGTGAATCCGCTCCAGCCACAGCTTAGGATATATAAAGCCTCGGCACTCTCTGTGCGAGGCCTGTAAGGATCTCATGGGCGATGGTCCCGGCCGTCTCGGCCACGTCATCAACGGTGATGGTCGCGTCCCCGTCAGACCCGATCAAGGTCACAAGGTCTCCTATGGCCACGTCGTCTGAACCTACGTCTAGCATCATCTGGTCCATACAGACCCGGCCCACCAACGGGTAGCGCTTACCCCTCACCAAGACCCAACCTTTACCCGACAGGCATCTCGGGTAGCCGTCGGCATAGCCGATTGGAACGGTGGCGATGGTAGTCGGTACCTGAGTAGTATAGGTCCGGCCGTATCCAATGTCGGTTCCGGCCGGTACCCTCTTGACGTGGGACACGCGGGCGCGCAGCGACACGACCGGCTTTATGGGAGCTCTTCCCTCCAGGGATTTGTCGGGGAAAGAGCCGTAGATCACGATACCCGGTCTCACGAAGTCCAGGTGGGTCTCAGGGTAGGCCAGGATCCCGGCGGAGTTGGCGGCATGTCTGTACCTCGGTCTGAGACCGCGTCCCTCTATGGAACGAAGCGCGTCTTGGAACACTCGCAACTGCCCCACGGTGTATTCTCTGTCCACATCGGCCACAGAGAAATGCGTGAATACGCCTTCAAACTCAAGGCCGCCCGAGTGAAGGGCCTCCAACGCCGTCTCCAGTTGGGGCCCCGGCTGAAGGCCGACCCTGCCCATACCTGTCTCGATCTTTAGATGAACTTTAGCAGGTAAACCCGTCTCCTTCTGAGCGGCGACAGCGTGGCTCATTCCCTCCACGGACGCGACGGCGAGCGAGACACCTGCCTTCACCAGCTCGATCGATGCCTCCCTAGTGACGGGGCCCAACACCAGGATAGTCTCATGGATGCCTCCGGAGCGGAGTTCGAGGGCCTCCTCAGGAGTGGCGACCGCAAACCCTATGACTGAGGGAAGGTCCCGGACCGCGCGGGCGGCCATGAGCGCGCCAATGCCGTATCCGTTGGCCTTCACGACCGGCATAACACCTGTCGTTCTTGGGATGAGATTGGCTACAGTCTGGACATTCTCCCGAAAGGCGGCCAAGTCTACTTCCGCCCAGACGGGCCTCAGCAATCGTGGGGGCTTCATTGGGGAACCTCCTCGAAACAATTCGTCCCTGCAGAAAGACGCCGAAAATGGCTCTATACAGGTAGTTTCTTTTGTTTCACGTGAAACACGCGGGGGAGTACGCCTTTATGTCTTGCTCCCTCGCTCGATCATCTCCACTATTCGTTCCAGGTCCTCTTCACCGAAGAAGGCTATGTTGATCGAGCCCTTGGCCCCTTGCACTTTGACCTCAACCGGCGTGCCTAAAGCCCGGGAGAGGATATCTTCGGCATCCCGTCGTCTCACGGGAAGGGCCGGGCCGCTCTTCTTGGGTCTCCTGGCCAAGCGACCGGACACCAGCTCCTCGGTCTTCCTGACGGACAGCCCTCTGGATAACACGCTCCTGGCCGCTTTGACCTGTGCGGCTCCGCTGAGACCGAGGAGGGCCCTACCGTGGCCCCCGGTCAACTTGCCGTCGGAGATCAGCTTCTTGACCTCGGGCTCAAGTCTTAGGAGCCTCACGGTGTTTGCTACCTCGGGCCGGCTCTTACCGACCCTCGATGCCACTTCCTCTTGTGTCAGTCCAAACTCATCCATGAGTCTCTGAAAGGCACCCGCTTGTTCCAGGGGCCCCAACTCTTCTCTTTGAAGGTTCTCCACCAGGGAAACCTCCATGGCTTCCCTGTCGTCCATGATCCGCACTACCGCCGGGACCTTCTGAATACCCGCCTTCATCGCTGCCCTAAGGCGTCTCTCTCCGGCGACGAGCCTGTACGTCCCCCCTACTTGCCGCACGATAAGCGGCTGAATCACACCGTGCTCCTTCAATGAAGCGGCCAGTTCCTCTATCTTGGCCTCGTCAAAGACTTGTCTCGGCTGCAGCGGATCCGCTTTGATCTCGGCAGGGTCAAGCTCAACGATAGGAGTGTCTTGTGGTTGGGGATCGACCGGAATCAACGCCTCTATACCCCTACCCAGTCCCTTCTTCGCCACGCCTAACAACCTCCTCCGCGAGCTCTCTGTAAACTTCGGCCCCTCTGGACCTTGAATCGTATATGGTGATGGGCTTGCCGTGTGACGGCGCCTCAGACAAGCGCACATTCCGGGGGATTATGGTCCGGTAGACCTTATCTCTGAAATACCTCTTCACGTCTTCTGCTACCTGGAGAGACAGGTTTGTCCTGGCGTCGAACATAGTGAGAAGGACTCCTTCCAGGTCAAGCGTTGAATTGAGCCTGTTTCTGACCAGCTTAATTATGCTCAATAGTTGGGACAGCCCCTCCAGAGCGTAGTACTCGCATTGAATGGGTATGAGCACCGAGTCTGCGGCCGAGAGGGCGTTCACCGTCAGAAGCCCGAGTGAGGGAGGACAATCGATAAGCACGTAGTCGTAGTTGTCCCTGATCTTCGCGATACACCGCCGCAGCCTGGTCTCGCGAGCCATCATCGGCACAAGCTCTATCTCGGCGCCTGCCAAGTTCAGCGACGAGGGAAGCAGCCAGAGGCCCCTGAACTCCGTAGCGCGCAGGGCTTTTATGGGCTCGACATCATTGACGAGGCAGTCGTACACCGAAACATCCATAGCCCTCCGGTCAACACCCAAACCGCTGGTGGCGTTGCCCTGAGGGTCGAGATCGACGAGAAGCACAGAGCGGCCCAAATCGCCCAGACAAGCCCCTAGATTCACTGCGGTAGTCGTCTTCCCGACTCCGCCTTTCTGGTTCGCTACAGCGATGGCCTTTGACATCCCTAGAAGCCGGACTCTCCTTCCGGTTTGACCAGAACCCTAAACTCCCAACCATTTTCGACATTTTCTTCTTCGTATGCCACGCTCAGTCCTGCTTTCTGCATCTCTCTTACGACACTACGGAGCCCGTTCTGGTATATTCGGATGTCCTTCACCACACCGCGTCCGGCCCGTCTGCGTCCCCTGCCCCCCTTGGCCGGCCCCGAAGCGAGAGAACACATGGACTCCATGTCCTGAGCAGACGCCCTGGTTCTCTGTCCTCTACGAAATATCTCCACTTGCTTCAGCGGGTCCTGGACCTTGAGGAGAGCTCTCGCGTGCCGCTCGCCGATCTCACCCGATCGAAGGGCGGTCAAGACCTCGGCGGGCAGCTTGAGCAATCTCATCTTGTTCGCTATCGTAGACTGAACCTTGCCGCACCTCATGGCGATTTCCTGTTGGGTCATCCCGTACTCCTGATTCAGAGTCCTGATGATCTCCGCTTCCTCCAGGGGGTTTAGCTCTCCCCGCCGGGACCCTTCTCCCAGACGAATGAGCAGCGCTTCCCTGTCATCCAGATCGGCGACCATGACCTTGAGCGACCGGGCGCCTCTCTTCACGGCGACCAGGAACTCAAGGTCTCCGGCGACAATCTCCAGTCCC
>DUUV01000128.1 GCA_012841375.1 Candidatus Fermentithermobacillaceae bacterium | reverse complement strand
CCATCGGGTCTCAGGAATGCTTGGACCAACTGGAGCTGGGTGAAAACGATGTGGCGGTACCTGTCCCGAGCGTGAACCCGCTCCTGTCACCGGTGGTTTCGGTTATCGCCATGCAGCTCCTGGCCTACTATGCGGCCAGGGAACGCGGTACTGATATCGACAAGCCCAGGAACCTGGCGAAGAGCGTGACGGTGGAGTAGGCGGTGCCGCAATAGCAGTTGTGCTGTTGTCCAAAAAAAATAGAGTTGAGCTCTACCCTGTGGAATCAACAAGCCACGCATTAGCGTGGCTTCTTTCATTTGCATTGGCGCATGCCCATGCGCAAGGGTTGTCTAGACTACCGCAACGGCGTTGACCTTGATCCCCCATCCCCTCGAAGAAGCACTCCGGAATCAGCCAAGTTCCGGAGGGTCCGATTCTTGTTGAGAGGCGGGAAGATGGTGACTACCTGACGCCGTGGGCGTTTCTCAAAGACCACTTGGTCCCTCCAAGGTGGTCGTGGCAATGGAACCGGGCTATGTCGGCGTTGTGCCCTTGAACTATCAAACGAAGACCAGTGCAAGTAGGAGTGCATCCTTGTGATTGGTTTATCCTGGCTCCTGTTACTTGTGACCGCCCTTGGATTCTACGTTTGGCTGATAGAGCCGCAATGGCTGAGGATTAGCCGCTACGTCGTCCCACTTCCGATGCTGCCCACTGATTCTGAGCCGGTTAGAGTAGTTCACTTAACGGATCTCCACGGGAGAGTTCGAACACTATGGGGCAAGAGCCTCGCGCGAATTGTCAACCGAATAGGGCCGGATATCCCCGTTCCGTCCAAACCTCGGCCCATAAGCGGTTTTCGTAGGGTATAGTCGTCTCGTCGTTTGAGGTGATCGTTAAGTCGGGCGGTGCGTCTGGAGAGATATCCGTCGCCTGTTCCCCAGCAGACGACACGAAGACTCTGTTGGTCTTCATACCCCGAATGTGGCCGCCGGACCAAGTCACCTCCACGTCCGCCCAGGGTATACGGAAAAAGCTATATACCCTGACCTTCATCGAACCGGTTAGGGCCGATCCGGTGACGGACATGGCTCTCAACCTGACGATTACCAGTTGCTCCAGCGGAGCCCAATGGTTCTTGTTGCACGCTTCGCGATACGCCTCTTGGCCAACGCCTGAGAACTCTGGCTGAAGCTGGTCCAACCCGTGGTCGACCGTGAACGCAGTGATTGACCAGCCAATGAGCAACACAACCGCCGCCGACAGGACAAACACCGCCAGTGTGCGAGGCCGTGCAGCACGACCGATCATTGCCGAACCTCCGTCCGAAATCTTCAGATAATCCTCACAGTAGATGACTCATCCGGCGTGTCGTGGGTTCCGGAAAGGAAGACGAATAGCGGGACTGCCCCGGGACCGATAGACGACTACTTAGGTGCCTCGCCGAGCTCGGTCTCGCACCTGCGCATCAACCTCATGATCTCTGTGGCCAGTATCAGGTTAAGAGCAAAGAGGCCAAGGATAAGGAGAAACCCGATCAAGGGAATGAACGCCAGTATAAAGGACAGTAGGCCGGCGACCGCAACGCCGAGGTACTGGTTCCACTTTGTAAGGGCTTCGTCCGCTATGGACGTCTTCCCAGCCCTTGACGCCATCTCGCGTATCCCCATGAACAGGTTGTAGACGGCGAGCAGCGACAAGACGGCCATTGCCAAACCCAATATGAGTGTCATACCAGATCCCCAGGTGATGTGCACCCCAATGCCTTCAGCGGGCCTTTCGTACAACTGGAATACAGACAAGATCATGGCCGGCCAGACATAACCCCTGGCCCTCATGAACCACTCGTTCTGTTCGGCCAGGGTGCCTAGGCCGCCGGCCAAGAGAATGTACCCGATGACATCCGGAAGAATCTCGAGGCCGCTGATTCGAAAGTCGACCATGATGAGGAAGAACCCCCAGTAGAAGTTCCTAAATGCGCTGGCTATCATCTGCGGTCCCCCCTCCCTTTCTATCTTATCGCGAGTTGGGATCTCGTAAGGCCACAATACGGCATCTGACGAGCGACTACAATACCCGCTACTACCTTTAACGGAGGACTGATGGTGCTAAGACTCAATCTCAGGATGGAAAGCTACAACTTCAGGGCTCACTAATAGATGACCCAAGAATGAAGCCTTCCGGTCCTTCCTCGAGTCGAATTCTTCAGGAGAATACGCAAGGACTTCAATTGGCTGCATAACTTCGGCGAGCGCGTCGCCGAGCACTTCCCATCGTTTCCATAGCGGCATGTCCTGGAACGCAGACGATACGATAATGAGGTCGATATCGCTGTCTCGCCTCGATGTGACTGCAGATCCGGCATCCACGGAGGAACATAAGCTTCGGGTTCGCTGACGGCAAAGAGCAGCGCTTCGTCAAGGTGGCAGGGCTTGAGACCATGGAGTATAAGGGAAAGCCCCGAATCCATCCCACTTATCAGGAGTGGTGGGATGGGGTACAATATTCCCACGAGCGAACGATAAGACCGTTCGTCATGGACAGGAGGGTTCAAATGGGCGTGCGGGTGTTAGTGGACGACCGTGGCCGCCTTTCCATCCCTGCTGAAATCAGAAAACAACTCGGGTTTCGTGAAGGCGACAAGGTCATAATCGAGCCCCTGGGACCAGGCGAGTTTCGAGTCATCAAAATGAGGGCTGCTGCTGAGAGTGGAAAAGGGATGTACAGCAACCTTCGGGGTCCCGGCGAGCGAGTCTCGGATGAGCTCATCCGAGACCGCCGGCGAGAGCAGCGGGAAAGCGAGGAATAGCCTTGGCTTCGGTGGTGCTGGATGCTTCAGCTTTCTTGGCCTACCTCTTTGACGAACCTGGCGCCGAGACCGTTGTTGAGGCCATTTCTGAGGGCGCGTGTATGAGCGCCGTGAACTATTCCGAGGTGCTCTCCAAACTCGCAGACCGAGGAGTGCCTGTAGAGGATGCACTCCGTGACCTCACTGGTCGCGGACTACTGGACGCTATTGACCTCCTGGATTTCGATGTGGCCGTAGCCACGGAAGCTGCTCGACTTAGAGACGCTACACGGAATGTCGACCTGTCCTTGGGTGACAGGGCATGCTTCGCGACTGCTTCGATAGCCGGTCTTCCTGTCCTCACGGCTGATGCGCGTTGGCGCGAAGTTGGGGTAGCGGTTGAGGTGAGGCTTATTAGGTGAGTTGACGGTCTTCTGGGAAGCATCGAACACGGGCCTTTTTATCAATGATTAGGACGGAGGATGAAAGTGAGCGCGTTCCTTTTCGTGACCTCCATGCTTGTGCCTTTTACCATGGCTCTCATTGGAGCCCT
>DUUV01000149.1 GCA_012841375.1 Candidatus Fermentithermobacillaceae bacterium | reverse complement strand
TACGACAAGATCCTCATACCGTGCAGTTCCACCATGGCCGGAATGACCGCGTTCTTCATCGCCTCGGCCTCTTACCGGGCCTTTAGGGCGACCAACACGGATTCGACGTTGCTCCTCGTTTCGGCCGCTCTGGTGATGCTGGGACGGGTTCCCATCGGTGAGTTCGTATCCACCAGGTTGCCCGATGTCGCCCAGTGGATCATGGATATCCCCAGCATGGCAGGGCAGCGCGTGTTCCTCGTATGTGCCGGCATCGGTTACATCTCCCTGTGTCTTAGGACCATGGTCGGGATAAACAAGACTCACCTCAGCGGGAATGAGTAAAGGAGGGACTGACGGATGAAGAGCATCAACCCAAAGATCATTTACGTCCTCATCCTCTTGGTCATAGCCATCCCTCTCATTAGGCCGTTTGGCTTGCCCATGATGGTGATGAAACCCACGCATGATTTCTTCGCGGTGGTAGATAAAATCCGGCCGGGCGACACCGTTATGATGTCGTGGGACTACGCCGCCGGGTCGGACGTTGAGCTTGGTCCCGTCGCCAATTCGCTCTTGACCCACCTGTCGGAGAAGGGCGCCAAGATCATCGCCGTATCATCCATCCCAGATGGACCGATGTTCGCCGAAGCGTCCCTAAAGGTACTTGAGGGACTGGGCAAGGTCTATGGCGAGGATTACGTCAACTTGGGGTTCTTTGCCGGCGGGGAGTCCGGGATAGCGGCTTGGGCGGACGACTTCAAGTCGGTCTTCCGGGCCGACTGGAGGAAGACCCCGGTGGACCAGATCCCGGTCATGAAAGGGATTGAGAAGGCACAAGACTTCGCTCTGGTGATTTCCATGAACACAGGTCCCGGCGGTTACGGGGTGCCCGACGCATGGGTCCGGCAGATCCACGTCGCGGAAAAGGTCCCTCTAGCCCTTGCGGTGACGGCCATCATGGGACCCCAGACCCAGCCATACTTGCAATCCGGCCAGATCCAGGGACTCCTCATCGGGCTCCGGTCGGCTGCCGAATATGAAAAGTGCTTGGAGAAGCCGGGCATCGCCACCGCTCAGATGGACGCCCAGTCTGCGGCGCATGCGGTGATCCTCATACTCATCGCGCTCGGAAACATTAGCTACCTGCTCGACCGCAAAGCCAAGAATAAAGGCGCTAGCGTATAGCGGAAAGGAGGAGAGAAAATGAGCACGAGTCCTGATGTCTGGTTGGCAGCATTCCTGACCTTGGCTATGTTCAGTCTGGCCATCTACAAGGAGAACGCCGTATATCGAGCGGCGGAGCACGCGTTCATCGGAATCGGCGCGGGCCACGCCATCGTCACCGGCATCCAGTCCATACAGACCACCGGGTGGAATCCCTTGGTGAAGAACGGAGAGTACGCCCTGATCATCCCCATGATTCTTGGGCTGATGCTCTTCACGAAGTACATTAGGCCCATCTCTCACCTCTCCCGGTTGACGATGTCAATCGTAGTGGCCACCGGAGCCGGCCTGGGTCTTCGAGGCGCCGTACAGGCGCAGCTCCTGAACCAGGTGAGCGCCACGTTCCTGCCGCTTAATTCGGTTAACAACCTTATCATCGTATTAGGCTTCGTCGTGGGAACGTCGTACTTCTTGTTCACCAAGAGGTACACTGGCGCGCTGGAGGGACCCCTCGGGATACTCCCGAAGCTGGGGCGGTGGTTCCTGATGATCGCCTTCGGGGCTTCGTTCGGAAACGCCAGCATGGGGTTTCTGTCGATGTTGATTGGAAGGGCTTTGTTCCTGGTCAGAGACTGGTTGGGACTTAGCAGCCTGGTTTAGGCTCACTTAGCAAACACGCGGAGCCGGGCAGAGACGCCCGGCTCCGCATTCCACATGAACAGTCAGGGGATGACGCACGTGCTTTCAATCATAATCGAGAACGGACTGATCGTCGACGGATCCGGGAACCCTTGGTATCTCGCGGATGTAGGGGTTCAAGGAGACCGGATAGCATGCATTGGCGATCTGAAACACATGAAGGCGCAGCGGCGCATTGATGCGCAAGGTCAAGTGGTGGCCCCGGGCTTCATCGATATCCACACACACTCGGACCTGCCGCTCGTGGTTGACGGACGCGCGGAGAGTCACATCCGTCAGGGAGTCACGACCAGCGTAACGGGGAATTGCGGCACATCCGCGGCCCCAGCGACGGAAGATACGCTGGGACTCATGGAGGGGATGGGTGTCGGAGGAGCCCAAGGGATGAACCTGGCCTGGCGGACTCCCGGAGAGTACCTCAAACTCCTCGAGAAGACGGGAGTGTCTACCAACGTAGCGGCTTTGGTGGGTCACGGTACGGTGAGGAACTGCGTCATGGGCTATAGGGCCGGGAAGCCGACCGGGGAAGAGTTGGCCCGAATGAAGGACGTGGTCGCGCAGGCCATGGAAGCCGGGTGTTTCGGCATGAGCACGGGGCTCGTGTACACCCCCGGTGTCTACGCCGGTACCGATGAGATCGTGGAGTTGGCCTCGGTTGTCGCCGGGTATGACGGGTTGTACGCGACTCACATCAGGGGAGAGAACGACACCGTCATGGATGCGCTTCAGGAGGGCCTCAGCATCGGAAGGCGGGCGGGGGTACGAGTACAGGTCTCCCACCTCAAGGCCATGGGCCGGCACATGTGGGGCAAGTCCTTGGACATGTTGGCTGCCATAGATGAAGCCCGGGCCGAGGGGATCGATGTTACCTTCGATCAATACCCGTACACCGCGTCGGCTACCGGCTTGAGCGCCGTCCTGCCCCCGTGGGCTCAGGAAGGCGGCAAGGACGAGTTTATGCGCAGGCTCGGCGACAGCGATACAAGGGCCCGCATGCGAGAAGACATACTGAACGGCACCGGCGACTGGGTCAGCATGCACAAGGGTGTGGGTTGGGAGAACATCCTGATCACTCAGTGTCCTGCCCCATCGGTGGAAGGGAAATCAGTCGCCCAGATCGCCGCGGAACAGGGCAAAGACGGGTTCGACGCCTGTTTTGACCTGCTGCTCAAGTTCCAGGGTTCGCCTAGGATTGTCTACTTCACCATAGGAGACGAGGACTTGGAGCGGATCATGCGGCACCCTGCCGGCATGATCGGCTCGGACTCCGGCGCGTCTCACCTCGAAGGCCCTCTCGCCGCCGGAAAGCCCCACCCCAGGGGGTTCGGAACCTTCGTCCGGGTCCTTGGACGCTACGTTCGCGAAAAAGGGGTCCTGACCCTAGAGGAAGCCGTGAGGCGTATGACCAGCGCGCCTGCGCAGAAGCTCCGGCTCTTGGACCGGGGCCTCCTAAGGCCGGGGATGAAAGCCGATATTGCCGTATTTGACCCCGATACGGTGATCGATACGGCGACATATGAGAATCCGCATAGCTATGCAACCGGAGTATCGACTGTTGTAGTCAACGGACAGGTGGTAATCGATCAAGGCGAGCACACAGGGGCGTTGGCAGGCGAAGTCTTGAGGCTAAGGGAGTGCTGAGGCCAGTGTTATGAGCCCAGGCGGCGCACCCAGGCAGCGCGATACTGTGGAGATCCTGAGGAAAGGTATACAGAGTTATGACACTGAAGAACCCCCGACCGCGAGAGACGGTCGGGGGTTCTGCCAAGTTGGGGAACTACCTAACAGTCAAGACCGAAGTGTTGTTGACTTACCAGTTAATCACCACGGCGGGCTTGATGAGATCGCGGGGCTTGTCCTTCATGAGAAGGAGAGCTTCCTCGATTGCGTCAAAGCCCTCGAGTTTGTGGGTGATGAGCTTGCTGGGATCGTACTTGCCGGTCTCTACCAAGGAGGCAAGCTTCTCCATCCTGGTGCGTCCGCCGGGGGTCAGGCCGCCGACGATCGACTTGTGGCCCATTCCAACAGCCCATTCTACCCTGGGTATCCTGATGTATTCGCCCGAGCCGAGATAGTTGACGTTGCCGATAGCTCCGCCGGGCTTAAGCATCCTCACGGCCTGGTCAAAAGTGTCGACAGTGCCGCCGGCAACGAGAACCTTGTCTACGCCGAGTCCGTTGGTCTTTTGTAGGACCTGTTCTATGATGTCGCCTTCTTTATAGTTGATGATGTCGGTTGCTCCGTATGCCCTTGCTACATCGCAGCAGTTCTTGCGCGATCCAACTCCAAAGAGGTGAGACGCGCCCATCAGGTTGGCACCTGCTACCGAGTTCAACCCTACAGGACCTATGCCGATAACGCAGACGGTATCTCCCAGCTCTACATTTGCGAGCTCAGCTGCGTGGAAACCAGTGGTGGTCATATCGGTGAGCATGACGGCTGAGACGGGATCCATTCCTTCGGGAAGAAGCGCCAGGTTGGCGTCTGCTTCGTTCACATGGAACAGCTCTGCAAATACTCCGTCCTTGAAGTTTGAGAACTTCCATCCTCCGAGGGCGTCACCTGAGTGCATTGGGAAGCCTCTCTGCGAGTTCGTGGAACCCCAGTCAGGAGTGATTGCCGGGACTATGACCTTGTCGCCCTTCTTGAAGTCCTTAACCAGTTCGCCGACTTCCACTACTTCGCCGATGGCTTCGTGGCCCAGGATCATGTCTGAGCGCTCGCCGATGGCCCCTTCCCAAACCGTGTGGATATCTGAGGTGCAGGGCGCCACGACAATTGGCCTTACCAGGGCGTCCAACGGACCACACTTCGGGGCCTCCTTCTCGATCCAGCCGATCTTGCCGATGCCGAGCATTGCCAACCCTTTGATCTTCATAGCAGCCTCCTATGTTACAGCGTATTGTGTGAATTGAGGTTGACTTTGTACCCACAGGTACAATCTCAGTATAGGACAAGCTAATTGGCTGGTCAACAAGGGTTTACTAGTCCCAATATTCCGTCGGAGTTTCTGCATTTTTGCCAAAGTAGCTTCGCGCAAAAGGAGCTTGTCAAAGACGACGGGCGCAGATATAAATATAACTAACACACTTAGCAATAGAGGGAGGTCGTATCCATGCACTGCAACCAGTGCCAGCAAGCTCTCGGGGGAATCGCATGCACCACCGTCGGGGTCTGCGGGAAAAACGGTGACATCCAAGGGCTTCAGGAAAACCTCATTTACTCGATGAAGGGCATCAGCGCGTATGCCTATCATTCAAGAGAATTGGGATATGTCGACGAGGAGATCGACGCTTTCTTGGCCGAGGGACTCTACGCGACCCTCACCAACGTGGACTTTGACCCGGATGCTTTTCTCCAGATCAACCTGAGGGCGGGCGAGATCACCATACGGGCGATGGACTTGCTCAAGAAAGCCCACAACGAGTCGTTCGGAGAGATGCAGCCCGCAAAGGTCGCTACGGGCACGTCGGAAGGACCTGGCATCATCGTAACGGGGCACAACCTCAAGGCTCTCTACGAACTGCTGAAGCAAGCCGAACCTCGCGGCGTCAATGTCTACACTCACTCTGAGATGCTCCCCGCCCATGGCTATCCCAAGCTCAAGGCCTTCAAGAACTTGAAGGGCAATCTGGGAAAGGCATGGTTCGACCAGCGGTTGTTGTTCGCCCAGTTCCCCGGGGCAATCCTGGGCACTTCGAACTGTGTCCTTATTCCGAATGAAAAATACAGGGATAGGATGTTCACCCACGGCATCGCCCGTTTGCCGGGTGTGGAACACATCGAAGGATATGACTTCGGCAAATTGATCGCGAGGGCCGAAGAGCTCCCGTCTCTTGAGGATGAACCGGGAAAGGTGGAACTGACCACGGGATTCGGAGACAACGTGGTGCTTCCTCTCGCAGATAAGATCCTTGAGCTTGTCAAGGCGGGGAAGATCCGCCACTTCTTCTTGGTAGGCGGTTGCGACGCGCCCGGCAGTGTTCGCAACTACTACCGCGAACTCGTACAGAAGGCTCCAAAGGACACGGTTTTCCTGACGCTGGCCTGCGGCAAGTTCAGGTTCAACGACCTTGACCTGGGCCATATCGACGGCATCCCGAGGCTCTTGGATATGGGGCAGTGCAACGACGCCATATCTGCGATTCGGGTGGCGTCGGCGCTTGCCGGGGCGCTGGGGTGCACCGTCAACGAATTGCCGCTTACTTTGGTATTGTCATGGATGGAGCAGAAAGCCGTGGCGATTCTCATGGCTCTGTTCTCGCTGGGTATCAAGGGCATTTATTTGGGTCCGACGCTGCCGGCGTGGCTCACGCCCGGTCTTGTGGGCAAACTCCAGGAGGCGTTCGACTTGCGCCTCACCACGACGGCAGAAGCCGACCTGGCCAAGATTCTCGGCTAGGGAGAGTCGCCGTAGCTCCAGACTGTGGTATAGCTTGGACTGGAAAGTCGGAGCGACTGTATCCGGGACCGTAACTGAGAGTGCGGTGGAGCAGGCATCGTACAGTGATTCGTAGTAAATCGCAGTAATAGGAAGCCCTGGCGGGGAGGTCAGATTGTGATTACCAACAGAGTCGAGTACCTTATACTGACCCTCGTGGATTTAGCGGTTCGTGAAGGTGATGAGTACGTTACCAGCCGCGAGGTGGCCGACCGCCAGGGCATTCCGCCCAAGTACATGCCTCAGATAGTGTCGATCCTTACCAGGAAGGGGTGGGTTGACTCGATGAGAGGGCCCAGAGGCGGCATCAGGCTTGCCGTCAACCCCGAGGACCTGACCGTCCAGGACGTAATCGACGCAACCGACGACCGGCTCTTGGTGAAGCAGTGCTTGGACTCTGATTCCGAGTGCCCGAGAAAGGAGTCCTGCCCTCTCAGGGGCATCTGGCTCAAGGCTCAGCAACAAGTCACGAGCGTGATGCAGGGTACCACTCTGTCCGATCTCATATCAAGCCGGTCCCTTCTAGGCAAGCAGAATAGGCACCCGGAGGCAGGAGACTTGCCGCAGGTTCTCCAGGAGCACGACGCTCAAACCCACCCGCACGTTGATTGAGAAGGCCCCCGGGAGAAGGTAGTCGACGTTATAGAATGGAAGTTTCTATGGCATCCCTTCTTCGAGACTCTATCTTATGGAGATGGTCCTATTGACGCGGAAACCTTATGTTGCGGAAGACCTCTTGAGGATGAGATGGGTCGGGACTCCCAGGATGTCTCCTTGTGGTAGGTTCGTCGCCTTCGTTGTTACCGAGGTCCTGGACAAGGAAAACGCCTACGCGTCTTCGATCTGGCTGTATGATTCGGCAGTGAGGGACTATGACCCGCTGTCCATCAGGCAGATTACCTATCGCGGAGGCAAGGTCAAAGGACGCGACTACAACCCGAGATGGTCTCCCGATGGGACGATGATTGCGTTCCTGTCGGATAGGGCAGGGTCGAACCAGATCTTCGTGATGGATATGACCGGCGGGGAAGCGCGCCGGATCACAGACATGCCCAAGGGCGTGAGCGACTTTGACTGGCTGGGCAGTGACGCACTCGTCTTCTCGGCCAAAGAGGCCGAGGACCGGCCGAAGTTGCGGGAAGGGGCCACCGCGAGAAGAATCACCACCCTCCGGTACAAGTTCAATGGGGCAGGCTACCTAGACGGCCTGCATACGCAACTGTGGAGGGTCGGGCTGGAAGGGCCGTCGGAGAATGCCGGCCTACATGCTGAGCAGAACTCCGAGACGAAGGGCGCCCGCAGTTCGGGCCAGTATGCCGGCCAGAGCCCCGGTCAGCATCCCGGCCCGCGTTCCGACCAAAGTTCCTGCGAGGGCGCCGACCAGTATCCCGGCCAGGGTTCGGGCCAGAGTCCCTGCGAGGGCGCCGGCCAGTATCCCGGCCACGGTTCCTGCCAAAGCCCTGGCCAGAACCTCCGCCGCTTGACTGACGGCCCTTATGACTGCAGCTCGCCTGTCGTATCGCCCTCAGGCAAGTATATTGCGTTTATCTCCAAGAGGACAGAAGACGAGATGGCGCTTTACAGCGACCTCTATCTCCTCGATTCCCAAACGGGCGAACTCAAGAAGCTGACGGCTAGCCGGGGGCATGTCCGGGGGGCCGTGTTCGCTCCCGACGAGAGCGCCGTGTACTACATAGGCCATGAGAAAGGTCAGTCATATCCGGGTGGATATTCTGAGATCTGGAAGGTCGATCTCAGCACTCTTGAGCGAAAGGTCATCTCAGCCGGGTTTCCCTACCTCATCGGTGGGGGCATAGGCGGAGACGTGGGTCCGGACCAGGGGAATATGGGGCTCAAGGCGTCGTCGTGCGGGGGCTTCCTGTACTTCACTGCCGTAGATGGAGGTTCCTCATATCTCTATCGTCTAGCGGTCGATGGTGGCGCGTGGGAGAAGGTCTACGGCGAAGGTCAGATGGTCGTGAAGTCCTATGATGTGGCCGGCGGGAAAGTTGTCTTGAACAAGGCCACCCCGGTTACCATGGGCGACCTGTGGTACGGAAACTTGCCGGATCGTACTCCAATCACCGGGTCTCAGGACGCTTCCACGGGGGCGGGTGTAGGCATAAGTGGCTCGTCCGGTACCATTTCGTCCGCCGAGCCTCAGGATGTTTCCGTGGACGGCCTCAAATTCCGTAGTGGCGATCCCGATGAACATCCCCTCAAGATGGTCACAGGGTTCAACAGCCAACTCGCCTCCGAGAGATACGCCGGGTGGCCGCGGCCTGTCACGTTCAATCATCCCGACGGGACCCGACTTGAGGGTTGGGTCATCCTGCCCAATGGGTTCGAGAAAGGGAAGAAGTACCCGCTCATTATGGAGATCCACGGCGGCCCCCACACGACCTACGGCAACGTGTTCTTCCATGAGTTCCAGATGCTCGCCGGTCACGGTTTCGGTGTCCTTTACACCAATCCTAGGGGCAGCATGGGCTACGGGGAGGAATTCGCCAGGGCCGTCGTCGGCGATTGGTGCGGGGTAGACGCAGAGGACTTGGAGTTCATGGCAAGGGAAGCCCTGCGCATGTTTGACTGGGTTGACCCCAAGCGGTTTGGAGTCACAGGCGGGAGCCAGGGGGGCTATTTCACAAATTGGCTGATCGGGCACACCGATCTCTTCGCCGCGGCCGTCACTCAGAGGAGCATGTCGAACCTATACAGCAAGTACGGCGTTTCGGATATCGGGTGGTCCGGCGACAGGGCCGGGATGGGCGGCAAAGATCTATGGGATCACGAAGACTTCATCATGGAGAGGTCTCCCATACGGTACGCTCCCAACGTCAAGACGCCGACCTTGGTGATCCACAGCGACCAAGACTTCCGGTGCCCCCTGGAACAGGGCGAGCAGTGGTATGTCGCGCTGAAAAGACTGGGTGTCACCACAGAGATGCTGCTTTTCCACGGTGAGAACCACGAGATTTCGCGGAGCGGCAAGCCCGCCAACAGGATAGTGAG
>DUUV01000124.1 GCA_012841375.1 Candidatus Fermentithermobacillaceae bacterium | reverse complement strand
GATAAGGGCGTCGGCCAGAACCATTGGCGCCAGCCTTGAAAATGCTCCGTCCAGAAGTACGGTCTTATCCGCGGGCGCTCCCTTGATTACTGAGGCAACATCCTTGGTGCTCACGGGCCCCGCCAGGACCACCCTTCCCGGGCTTACGGCAGTGCCCGAATACACCGGCCCCAGCGCGCAATCTACGCCCGTGGGCTGAAGGCCGGCGAACCTGGCAGGCGATGACCTGAAGAGAGGGAGCGCGGTGGCGACGGTGTCGCCCTCCTCGACGATTACCTTTGGCTTCGGAAGGCCCGTGACAGTGTCCACGTCTTCCCCGTCATATCCGATGCTTGTGAGAAAAACGCCGGTCCTACGCTCACGCAGAAAACGGACCACCGCCTGGAGGGTGGTGGTCTTCCCTGTGTTCTTGGCGGTTCCCGCTATACCCAGGGTCAGTCCCAACGACTCAAGCCACCTTACGCAATTAGCTGTAATCCGTGGAGTCCTATCTCCGGGCGGTGACCGTGTCTCTGCCGGCCCGCCCCGGATAGGCTCCATCTTCCCTGTCTCCGAAGAGGCCCTCATAAAGCGATGCCACGAAGTCGCCTCTCTCGTGGACCCGGGTGAGAGTCTCCAAGATGCCTTTCCTGAGGTCGGCGGCCATCTCTTCGGCGCGGGCCGTAGGGGCGATGCGCGAAGACCCAAAGAACCTCAGGGATGCCGCGACGGACTTGAGGGTATCAACTCTTGCCTGAGCCGATATGGGTCCTCCCGCATAGGCTTCGTCGGAGGAGGCGATAGTCACGGCTTCTGCGCCCAACCTAAGACCTAAGGCAGCATGTAAGGCTGTCATGGTCGCGGATTGACACCTGTCTTGAGTCTGGGTCATGAACCCCACAGGGGCTCCCGGCCATATGGGAGCGTCGATGATGCCGTTCAGGACAAGCACCTTAGCCGCATTGAAGTCCACCAAGTTGTCCTCCGTGAATCCGGACACCATCGCCTCGGGAGAGTCGGCAAACAGAGGCTGCAAGATGGGCCTCCCACCCAGCAGTGCCCCGGCGGTTGCCACAACCAGCATTCCCGCGAAAGCCTTTCGAGCGGGGACACCGCAAAGTTCCTCATTTGTCACTACGTCGTACGGGAGCCCGAACTCGGCGGCGAGACGGAGGCACTCTACCCCGTCCACCGCCAGCCTGGTTGGATCCGTACCTGCCCCAAGGCTGCCGTAGACGATGTTTACTTTGGTGAGGTCCGCACCTGCCAAATGCGCCAGCACCACTGTCTCGGGCGTGTTCAAACCCCTGTGAGCCCTGACCTGCCACAGAGCAGCCGGATGGACCGTGCGCTTTATCAACCTGAGGTTCTCGAGGGTCAGCACGGTTCCGTCGTGCTGGTGGCTAAAGGTACCCTCGGCGAGGCCCTCTGTCCTGGCGCCCCACGACGGGTCGAAGTGCACTGCGCCTTTTGCTCCCCATGCTAGGGAAAGGCGGATGTGGTACGCGTCCATGACCGGGCAACCCGTGCCGTACTGCATGATCACATTCACCGAATCCAGAGGCTTCTGTGATAGGAGCGGCGCCGGGACGCCGTCGTCCATAGCGTCAAATGCCGCGGCCTCTTCAGGTGACAGGGGTCTCGTATGGGGTATGGACTCTCCGGTCTCATACCATTTTCGCACGTCTCCCCCTGTGAGAGAGCTGTACCGACCCCTGAGTTCGGAGGCCAACGCCACCTGTCCGCCCAGTCTGGCTTCCTCAATCTCCCGGCGCAGCCTTGCCCTTTCGATGCCGGGACTTGTCCGCTCGGCCGACCAGTCAATCAGCCCTCTGGCGATGTCCAAGCACAGCTTCCCGATCTCAGTATCTTTGAAGTCATATGTGTAGCCACGCGTGAGATCCGGTTTGACGGCCTCGTAGGAGGCCAGCGTGGATAGCCCGAACGTCCCGCTTACGTAATCGGCTACTTCCTCGGGAGTTGTGTCAGGTCCAAACCCCGCGTCGAAACCGAGCTCCTGGGCCGTCTCCTTGCGTATGCTCATGCCTCCCACTACCAGCTTCGCGCTGGATCTCAGTCCTGCAGCATCACACATGTCCGCGAATCTGGCGAGGAGTTCAGGTGTGCCGTAGCTGATCGTGCGGCTCACCATTATGAAGTCGGGATCAACCTGACGCGCTCGTGATACCACCTCTTCAGGCGAGAGGTCGGGCTGGAGCAGCGTTACCTCGTGTCCCCGCTCCCTCAATGCTCTGGCGATCAGCTTCGCGCCGACGTCGTGCACAGGATCCAGCGGGGCGAGGAGTACTTTCTTTTCAGCAAATCTTTCATCTGTCATGGACGGCGCCCTCCTCTCTCTGCCAGGTATAGGCGCTGCCCGGACGGTTCACATAACCCCTGACCCTCACGCGGGCTCCTGGCCCTGCCATCTCGCAGAACACCACGTCGACGTCGGAAAAACCGAGCTCTCCCATAAGGGCCATCCCCAGACGCTTTCCCTCTTCGATGTCGTCACAAAGGAAGAAAGCCTCTATGTCACACGCGTCCAGAATCCTCTCTTTTGCCCTCACTGTCCGAGTCCCCCTCCGATGCCAACGCTCGAAGGTACGTTTTCACGTCCTCTATCACGTTGTTAAGGTGTTGAATCATGGTGTTTCGCGCCGCCCTGACGTCCCTCTCGGCAACGGCTCTGATGATTGGATTGTGGTCTTCGGCCATTTTGGACCCGGCGTGAGCCCGAATGTACTCCAGAGAAGTCATGACGTCGGGGTGCCGGTAAATAACCTCAATCGCGGCAACTATTACTTTGTTCTTGCTGGCCTCTGCCAAAGTCAAGTGGAAGTCGGTGTTCTCTTCGGCCGCCGAGCTGCCGGCGGCAAGGGCTTCTTCGTGGGCTTTGACGATATTGCGCAGGCGTCCGATCTCTTCCGGACTCGCATTTTCTGCGGCAAGGGCCGCAGCCTCACCCTCCAGCGCCCTGCGGGCGATCAAGACGTCAATCAACTCCTCAGGGTTGTGTACCTTGAGGCTCTGTACGAAGGCTACTTGGCTTCTATCCCGCCTTTGACGTTCGCGCCACTCCTGAAGCACCCGGTGCCCCCTGGGAGTGGCTACTCTACCCTTCCGGCTCATAGCCTCGACGTGTCCTGCGTCTTCCATCATCCGTAGAAGTCGTCCGCATGTAGCCTCGGAAACCTGAATACCCTTTTCTGATAGGGCTCTCCTTAGGTACCAGGCTCCTACAGGGACATCGGACTCTGCGACTACGTCAAGCGCTGCGAGATACGCGTTGTCGTCCTGGTATGAAGAAATCTTTCTCACCTCCCAAGGAGTCGACGATAATCTTTGGTCTACTTGAAGGGATCTGCTCATCAGTGGTGAATAGGTCATGTGAATGATACCACTCAATCGTCGCGGAACACAACAGGGATGCCGGAGAGGTGGTAGATGTGGCAAGCAACGACCCCTATACGACCAAGAAGGTCACGTCCGACGCCTACGCGGACAAGGTCCCTTTGGAGGGCAAGGTAGTGGCCGTCCTCAGAGGAACCGTGGCGAATAGAGGACTCGATCTGATCCCGCAGCCCTCAAGGGCTGTATCCAAGGGCGAGGTGCACGAGGTAATCCTGACGTCTGAACCGGTTGCTCCGGGGAGCCGGGTCGGAGCCATCGCCTATCTGGCGTTCGTGGAGTTCCAATCAGGCGGCATCCTCTTGTCGGGAGACAAGGTCTATGCCGGCGGTCAAGAGATTGGAGAGCTTGCCGGGTTCGACATGAGCCACTTCCCCAACCACATGAACATTGTGGTAAGAGGCGAGCCCCGTTCCGGCGAAGAGAGAGGCATCTCGCTGAACACCAAAGTATCGTTTCTCATGCGGTCTTAAGAAGACCAAAATTCGAGAGGAGGAACCCTAGTGCCGGAGTTCAAGTACAAGTTCCAGATGTACAAACACTTGCAGGCCAACACCCAGAAGATCTACTCCGAGGCCAAGAAGGCCGCTGAAGATCTGGGCATAGTTGGAGACCTCAAGGGAAACATCGGGCTCACCGGAGCGATCTCGGGTTGCCCGGCGCCAGCGAGGAAAAATGTCCGGAAAGCCTTACAGGAAGGCCTCACCAAGGTCATTCCTCTTGCGAGGCTGGTTGATGAGATACGCGAAATCGTAAAGAGCGTATACGGCGATGACTACGATGTCTGCCCTGTAAACACCTGCGAAGGCGGACTGTGGGTGGCTTTCGACACCCTGTTTTCGGCACCCATGACGGGACGCGGCGACAACTACCGCGTGCGTTATCTCGTCCCTTGGGAGAAGCACATGCACCACCAGGCAGGCTACGGCAGGCCCTTCCCGCCCAAGTACAAAGAGATGCTCTCTGAGAGAGGATCTACACCGGGCGAGTTCGGGTTCGCCGGAAAGCGCCTGGAGAACCTCGATGTGGTAGTCGTACCCATGAAGGGCGGCAAGTACCCCAATCACGGCATAAAGTATTGGCCGGTCCCGCTCCTTACCGAAGTCGATGCCGAGGGTACGGTTAAGGCCATGGAAGAAGCCGCCCAGTTGCACGGGCCCTTGGTAGCGGGCTTCTCCTCACTGGCTTACGACACCCCCGGTTACGGCTACGCGGAAAAGACACCCGACGGGGTAGGCGTCATTCAAAAAGGCATTGGCGACCTGGCGGCCAAACTGAATGTCCCTTACGTTCTTGACAACGCATGGGGACTCCCGTTTGTGGGACACGACATCACCAAGTCCGGCGCCTCGGCCATCATCTACAGCATGGACAAAGCCACCGGGTCATCGACCTCGGGCCTTGTGATCGGCCGCGAAGATGTGATGGTCAACATCAGGCGCGCCCTGGGCATGCACGGAGATAGGTACGGCACCACCGCCTCTTACGGAAAAGCCCAGTACGTCACCATGGATCCGGGCAAGGAAGCGCTGCTCACGCAGATCGCGGTCCTCAAGGACCTCAGGGACAATCCCAAGCTCTACACCGGTCAAGTCGACGAGCTGTACGAGATCGTAACGTCTGAGTTCGAAAAGGCGAGCCCGAAACTGAGAGAGGGACTCTTGTTCTCCAAGTCCTACAACAGCTCGACCGTCGAGGTCAACTACGAGAGGACCTGGAAGGACGGGCTGGGCTTCCCGATCTTCTCCATCGAGGACATGTACGCCGGGTCACACCTACTCCAGGTTGGACTGGCGCAGATGGGCATAATCGCCACCATCGCATACGACGGCAACATCTTCATCTCACCGGGTCAGGGCACCTCCGACAACGAAGGCAACCTCATCCCCGACAAGATGAGACTGGCCGTCAAGGGTCTGGTAGCGCTTATGGAGATCGTTGGAAAGTACTCAGGGTTCCTGAACTAGACATCCGGCTGACGAAAGGCACCGGCCAACCACAGGCACGGTCGCAGAAAACACGGCACATGAAGGGCGGCCCCTCACGGGGCCGCTTCCTTTGGCCGCGATTCTCTTGGCCGGTACTCGTTCTTAGTAGCCAGTGCTCTGCCTGTTGGGTTCGCACCACGTCGCTACTGTGGTTCGGTAGGTTCGGCAGGTTCAGTAGACTCGGTCGGTTCGCCAGGCTCGGTCGGTTCGGTGGACCCTGAGTGCTTGGCAGGTTCCGCGCCTGCACTTGCCGTGGACATGTCGTCCGGATCCTCCGAGAGCGGTTCTGCCTCGCGGTCTCCTTCACTCTCTTCGACCGGTCTCTCTGTGGTCCCCACCGGGCCCTGCTCCGGAAGCCCGGTACCCTCCAGACTCGTCGGGCTTTCAGGTTCCAGGCCGGGTGCCTTATCGGGACAAGTGTCAACGGAGGCATCTGTCACAGCTACGGGGACCAGGACGTTGTCGTGATAGATGCCTAGATGAAGCAGTTTGAAGAAAGCAGAGACAACTGCCGAGATTGCGACCATCATGAGAACCACGAAGACTACTCCGGCCCCGAGTCCTTGCCCGAACATCGCCGCGTCCAAGGGAGGCCTGATTCGCTGGACAACCCACGCTACTGCCGCGTCGATGGCTACGGCAGGAGCCACAATGGACGGGTTCTTCCAGGCAAACCTGAATCCCAGTCCAATGGACTCAACGGCAGACGTTTGCTCGATAACCATCGCGGGTATCACCGGAGTCACAAAATACCGCGCCACGAAGTAGAGGCCAAGGAGAACAAGGGACGTCGTTCTCATATACAGGAAGTCTTCCAGTCTGGGTATTTGACCAAAGCTGTTGCTGATCATCCCGAACCCCACGGCAATGCCCACAGCAGTCAGGGCGAGGGTGGCCAGGAGCGAGAGACCCACAAGCCTCCACCAGTAAGTCCCCAGCCCAGACCAGAAATCACTCCACCGGCCTCTGCCATACACAACTACGGCCCGGGTCACCGAATACAACCCACTTGCGATCGCGGGCACCGCGATAATCGCGATGAGGGCCATAAGAAGCCCCCCTCCCGCGAAATCTCTTGCTTGGGCAGGCGAAGCGGGGAGTCTCCCGACTACTCTGATCGCCAGCAAAAGGGCCAAGGCGCCGAACCCACCGTCGACTAGCAAAGCAGGGAGCAGTATCTCCGGCAGGATCACACGGGCCAAGGCCTTGGACAGCGCCTTCTGGGTTTCCGATACCCAATTCATCCGTCAAACCCCCTCGTGAAATGCATATTCCGCGAGCGACAGATCGGATACACACCGGCACCAAAGGCTCCCCGGGTAAACTGGACGGTTGGCCCGCACCTGAGCCCGTAAACCGCACCAGACATCCCATGAGGCCTGAAAGATGCGCGTCACAAGGAAAGTTGGTTCAACTAAGAACGAACAACGACCGAAGAACAGCCGGTTCTCAGCTCTTGCGGAGAGCCATCCCCGGCCTTTCTCCCGTCAGCTCGCCTTCGCTCATGACTGCCGTTCCGTTCACATACACCGATTCGATGCCTTCCGGATACTGCCACGGATTGTCGTAGGTCGCTCTATCGATTATCCTGTCGAGATCGAAAACGATAAGGTCAGCCCGGTATTCCGGCGCTATGACCCCGCGGTCGCTTATCCCCAATCTTCGGGCAGGCAGCGACGTCATCTTGCGGATGGCTTCCTCCACGGAGATCGCGCCCCTGTCTCTTGCGTAATGACCGAGGACTCTCGGGAATGTGCCGACCGACCTCGGATGGGTCTTGCCCTTTTCGGGTACGCCGTTCCACCCGTCTGTTACGACGCACGTATGCGGGTGTCTCATTATGTAGATGAGGTCGTCTTCATCCATGGCGAAACGGGCTATGCGGACACGCATTTCTTCGGAAATCAGGATATCCACGGCTGCTTCGGCAGGGTGTCGCCCCAACTTGGCGGCGATTGAGGCCACATCCACCCCTTCCATCCATTTGTTCTCGGTTTTTTGGACTCCCGTGATGACTACACGTTGCCAGCCGCCCTGGATCTCAGTCCTGTCGTGAGACTCGGCAACCGCCTTGGGCCTCAGCTCGGGATCCTTCAATATGGCCAAGCCGTGGACGTTCCCCCGTTCTAGCACCCAGTCTGGCAGGACGATCGAAAGCCCGGTTGACGACGCCAGGTAAGGGTAGAAGTCGGCGGTTACTTGGAGACCACGCTCGTTCGCCTCATCCATAAGAGCCAGGGCGTCCTTCACTTTCCCCCAGTTAGCGGGACCAACGGCCTTAAGGTGGGAGACTTCGGATCTGACGCCCGAGAGCTCGGCCACTAGGATGATTTCCCTGATTGATTGGAGCAGATCGGGGCCTTCGTTTCGGATGTGTGACGCATGGAACCCGCCAAACTCGGCTACAGATCTGGCCAGGGCAGCGAGCTCCTGGGCGTCGGCGCACCGCCCGGGCACGTATTCAAGTCCGCTGGACATGCCGAAGGCGCCTTCCTCCATGTACCGGCGAGCATACGAAGCGGCCTTCCGGCGGCGCTCCTCGTTAAGGGGCTTCCCATCCTCGTCATCTCCCAGGACCTGACTGCGAACATCGCCGTGTCCGAAGAGAGCGGCCACGTTGACCGCGGGCCTTCCCAGGCTGACCGTGTCGAGGTAACCCTTCAGGCTCGTCCACCTGATCGGGGGCAGGGACGGGCCTTTTTCCATCATGGCGGAGACAATCTCCTGCCAAACATCTTCTTGGATCTTCGAACCGTCCACGGGTCCGCCGCCGCAGTTACCCACAACCTCGGTGGTTATGCCTTGCCTAACCAGTGTCACGGATTCAGGGTGCACGAGCATATCGGTGTCAGAATGGGAGTGGATATTGACAAAGCCGGGTGAAATGGCCAGACCCTTTGCGCTAACCCTGGACACACACGAGGGCACAGCGGAGGAACCGACTTCTCCGACTGCCGCTATCATACCGTCGTCGATCAGTATCGAACCAGTCTTGGGCGGGTTCCCCAACCCATCAAATACGAGTCCGCCCTCCAGGAGTACCGGAACATTTGGTGCAGTGCGTGCCATTTTTCATTACCTCCTGTTTCTCCCGGCCATCGCAGGCTTCTGGCTCATGGTCCGTCGCAAGACCCTTCTCCTATTCTAGGCTCCTCCAAAACCTTCCTTGTGGCAGTCACAAACACCTCATCCGTTGACATAACCTTATAGCGATGAACTCTGTGAGGGGGCGGCGGCTGTGACAGACATCAACACATCCGGTTCCTGGGCCTTCGTGCTGTTTCTCACCTTGATCCTTCTCATACTGGGCATCGGCTGGTTCGGGTAGAGAGCATCTGTGGAGATGAGCATGAGTGACCATCCGGATAACCACAAGTGTGCTACGTGGGGCGTGGTGCTTGGTCTCACGATCATCCTGCTCCTCGTGACCGTCGGTCTCGTAGTGGTCTGGATGCAGATCGATGATTGACAAGTGAAAAACTTCGCAACGAAGGAGGTTCGCTGTGATAGAGGTCAGACCGGAAATGGCTGAAATCGTGGGGAACCTCCTATCGATCTTGGGGTCTTTCGTAAGCACCCTTTCGTCCGCCACTGTGCTCAAACGTGAGGAAGAGAGGCGCAACCGCGAACTGGAGGAAGCCAAGAGCCAGCTGGACCGGCTTCAGGCGGAACTCTGTGAACTCAAGAAGAAACTGGGCTACGACGGCCACACCACGATCAAACCCCGGGCAAGGCGTTAGGCTCACTTTAGTGGCACGCAGGCGCTCCCACCGCGAATGGCTTCCACTTGAATACAACCCCAAATTACATATAGGATCCGAACTGCCCTTGTGTCTTCAATTAAGATATGATCTTGTCGTGGGCGGCCCCGCGCAAAGAGGTTGAAGCAAACAAGGAATCGGTTTGGAGGAGGTCCCGACCATGGCTGTGACAGCGGTAGTAGGAGCCAACTGGGGAGACGAAGGCAAGGGTAAGATGGTAGACTACCTCGCCTCAAACTCGCACTTCGTGGTCAGGTTTCAGGGAGGAAGCAATGCCGGCCATACCGTCATCAACGACTACGGCAAGTTCGCCCTTCATCTCCTCCCCTCGGGAGTGTTCTACCCGGGAGTCGTCAATGTCTTGGGCCCGGGCGTGGCCCTCGATGTCAGGGCATTCGCCGAGGAGATCGACAGCTTGGTGCAGAGGGACGTTCCTACGCCAACGATAGCCGTGTCGGACCGGGCCCAGGTGCTCATGCCGTATCACAGACTCTTTGACGAGTACGAAGAAGAGAGGCTGGGCGCCCGGCAGTTTGGGTCGACCAAGTCGGGCATCGCTCCGTTCTACTCCGACAAATACGCCAAAATCGGCCTTCAGGCGTCGGAGCTGTATGACAAGGAATCGCTTCGTTCCAGGATAACTCACGCTTTGGAGCTGAAGAACGTCCTCCTGGAGCACCTTTACGGCAAGCCTGCGCTGGACGTTGAGGAGGTGTTGGAAGAGCTCAGCGCTCAGGCCGAGATATTGAGACCCTATGTTACGGATACTCACAAGTTGTTCGTCGATGCCCTGAGGGCGGATAAGACCATCCTCCTGGAAGGCCAGCTCGGGTCTTTGCGCGATCCCGACCACGGGATCTACCCCTTCTCCACTTCATCATCTACAATCGCCGGCTACGCTACCATCGGAGCCGGGCTTCCCCCCTACGTCATCACCGAAGTCCTGGCGGTGACCAAGGCGTACTCAAGCTGCGTTGGTGCAGGCCCCTTCGTCACCGAGTTGGAGGGAGAAGAGGCGGAGGAGCTCCGCAGACGGGGCGGAGACGCGGGAGAGTACGGTGCCAAGACGGGCAGACCGAGAAGAGTCGGGTGGTTCGACGCCGTGGCAACCAGGTACGGCGCTTCCGTTCAAGGAGCCACAGCGCTTGCGCTCACAAACCTGGATGTCCTAGGTTACCTTGACACCATCCCGGTATGCGTGGCCTATGAAATCGAAGGACGCGTCACGACGGATTTCCCGACAACCTCGCTGATCTGGAAGGCCAAACCGGTCCTCCGGCACATGCCCGGATGGAAGACGGACATATCGGCCGCAAGACACCTGTCCGACCTGCCTAAGGAAGCCCGGGACTACGTGGCTATGATAGAGAGGGAGACGGGAGTCAAGGTGAAATGGGTGTCGGTCGGCCCGCGGAGGGAGCAAACATTTGAGGCGTGAGAGCCATGAGAGCTTCGGTATGAATCCGGCTCGTCTCACGACCCAGTGTTAGGCTCGCAGGCAGCCGCTGGCGCGGGACGCGGGCTGCCTGCGGGCGAACATCCTTACTTCACGGCGATGCTGTATATCCTCTGGGGGATGTACACTTCCTTGACGATCCTCTTGCCTTCCAGATACTTTTCAACGGCCTCTTCGGCCATGGCTGCTTCGCGCGCTTCTTCTTGAGACGCGTCTCGCGAGACCGAAACTACGGCGCGGACCTTGCCATTGATCTGGACTGCGATCTCCACCGTGTCTTCCACGGTCTTCTCCTCATCCCACGCCGGCCAGGACTGCCTATAGATGGGCTTGCCGAACCCCACTATCTCCCAGAGTTCCTCCGTGATGTGCGGGGCGATGGGATTCAAGAGGTGCAGGAGCCGCCTGAACTCGCCGCGGGTGATCTTGCCGGCATCGTGGAACCGGTTGGTGAGTTCCATCATCGCGGCCACGGCCGTGTTGAACTTCATCCGCTCGTAGTCGAGGGTGACCTTCTTGGTGGTCTTGTGCATGCTGACCTCGAACTCGGGTGAGAAGCCTTCGCCTTTCACAAGCAGGTCTTGCAGGCGCCAGACCCGCTCCAAGAACCTGCGGCACCCCTTGAGTCCTTGCTGTGACCACGGGATCGTCTGGTCGAAGGCGCCGATGAACATCTCGTACACCCTAAAGGAGTCGGCTCCGACTTCCTCAACGATCGCATCGGGGTTTATGACGTTCCCCCTGGACTTGGACATCTTCTCGCCGTTCTCGGCCAAGATCATCCCGTGAGATGTTCGCTTCATGTAGGGCTCGAGAGTCGGCACGTACCCGATGTCGTAGAGGAACTTATGCCAGAATCGGGAGTACAGGAGGTGCAAAGTGGTGTGCTCCATCCCGCCGTTGTACCAGTCCACAGGCATCCAGTACCTGAGCTCGTTCATTGACGCGAGTTCCTTGTCGTTGTCCGGGTCGCAATATCGGAGGAAGTACCACGACGAACCCGCCCAGTTGGGCATGGTGTCGGTTTCCCTCTTGGCCGGGCCGCCGCAGCCCGGACATGTGGTGTTCACCCACTCGGTGATATTGGCGAGTGGGGATTCACCCTCTTCGTTGGGGATGTAGTTCTCCACATCGGGGAGCACCACGGGTAACTCTGCTTCCGGCACGGGTACCCAGCCGCATTTGTCACAATGGACCATGGGAATGGGTTCGCCCCAGTATCTCTGACGTGAAAACACCCAGTCCCGTAGCTTGTAGTTGACCTTGCGGGTGCCCAAACCCTGTTTCTCAAGCCAATCGATCATGGTCTGAATCGCTACCGGAACAGTGAGGCCATTCAAGAGCCCTGAGTTGACCAGGACACCCGATTGGATATCGACGAAAGCCTCTTTCTCAACGTCGCCGCCCTTCACGACCTCAACGATGGGTAGTCCGTATTTCTTGGCGAACTCCCAGTCACGAGAGTCGTGACCGGGTACAGCCATGATGGCGCCCGTGCCGTATGACATGAGGACATAGTCGGATATCCAGACCGGGATCTCCTTGCCTGTCGCCGGATTCAGGGCCGAGAGCCCCTTGAGCGGCACACCGGTCTTCTCCTTGGTGAGTTCCGTGCGCTCGAAGTCCGACTTCCTGGCGGCAACCGCCCTGTACTCGGAAACCTCTTCCCAGTTGGCTATTCGCCCGCGTTCCTCATCGATGAGATGATGTTCCGGTGAAAGCACCATGTAGGTAGCGCCGAAAAGCGTGTCGGGCCTGGTAGTGAATACCCTTATTTTCTTTTCCGTCCCGACCACGGCGAAGTCGACCTCGGCTCCTTCCGAACGGCCGATCCAGTTCACCTGCTGCGCCTTGATCTTTTCCAGATAGTCGACCTTATCCAGGTCGTCCAGTAGCCGCTGGGCGTACTCGGTGATCTTGAGCATCCACTGGCTCTTGATCTTCCGGACAACCTCTCCTCCGCAGCGCTCACAGACACCGCCGACGACTTCCTCGTTGGCGAGACCTATCTTGCAGGAAGTACACCAGTTGATCGGGATCTCGGCCTTATACGCGAGTCCGTGCTCGTAGAGCTTCAGGAAGATCCATTGAGTCCACTTGTAGTACTCGGGATCGGTCGTGTTCACTTCCCTCGACCAATCGAAAGAGAAGCCAAGTGATTTCAGTTGGTTTCGGAAGCGGGCGATATTGGTCTCGGTTACGATTCTCGGATGGATTTTGTTCTTAATCGCGTAGTTCTCGGTAGGAAGACCAAAGGCGTCATATCCGATTGGATAGAGGACATTATACCCCTCCATCCTTCTCTTGCGAGCGATTATGTCAAGGGCGGTGTTGCTCCTGGGATGTCCAACGTGCAATCCTTCGCCTGAGGGATAGGGAAACTCAATCAAAGTGTAGTACTTGGGCTTGGACTTATCGGGGGTCGCCCGGAAGGCACCCTCTTTCTCCCAGATATCCTGCCATTTCTTCTCGATCTCAGAGTGGTTGTACTCTCTTGAAGCCATATCGCATCCTCCCTGCCCCACAGCGGTTGCAGGTAATATACCACGAAAGCCCGGATCGGGAGAACCGGCACTGTCTCTTAGGTCGCTCTTGAGCATAGAATTCACTGGAACCAAGACCGGGAGGTGACACACGTGTTCGAACGTGACGAAGAGTTTCGGACCTTCCGGGGATACTCTCTGTCAGATGACGAACAAGGCCTGACTCCCAGCATGGAAGACTATCTTGAGATGCTCTTCCGGCTGGCCGCAGACGGCAAGCCCGTGAGACTTGGCGACCTCTCTACCGCGCTGAACGTTCAGCCGCCGTCGGCCACAAAGATGGCACAACGTCTTCACGACCAGGGCTACGTCGTCTATGAAAGATACGGTACGTTGGAATTGACCCCAGAAGGCTACTCAATAGGGAAACAACTCTTGGCACGCCACAATCTGATCGAATCGTTCCTCAGGTTGCTCGGAGTAAGCGAAAACGCGCTGAGAGACACGGAGCGGATTGAACACATCATCAGCGACGAACTGGTCTCGCGTATGGCGGATCTCACCGAGCACGCCAAAGCCGATCCTCAATGGCTTGCCCAGTTTCTCTCCAGGTTCCCGCCTGGAACTCCAACCCGCTGAGTCACTCGGGCGGACACTCGAGCACTTCCTCATCCGGACTCACACATCAATGCTACTTAACATAACCTGTTTACGAAATGGTCCGGGATGAGGAGGTGGAGAACGTGCCAGATAGGGAAACTGTTCAGGCGGTCCTTGACGCGATCGGGATTACTCGCGCCGGGAGGAGTGAAGGAGGGCGTCGGTGCCACAATGATGATGACTGCGTAGCTCCTGACCTGGTGGTCTACGTCATCATCACCAACTGCGTCACCATCAACAACGGAGCCTGCGAGGATTGGGAGTTCTGCAAGCAGAGAAACCAGTGCTGATGATGAGTATCCGATGAAAGCGCAAAAGAGAGAGAGCCCCCTAAAGGGCTCCTTCCTCTTTTCGATATCCGGCGTTTTCGAGAGAGGCCGTCTAGCCCCTCAGCAATCTGACCAGATCGGTCAACACCAGATAGAGATTGCTCTTAGCGCATTCCGGAGCGCACTTGGTCCCCTCTTCGACCCCTTTCTTGACAGCCGCCTCTATCCTCCGGGACGCCACAGTTCCAACGTGCCTCGGTACCTGGACCACGACATAGGTGCTGCACGAACCGGGATTTCGTCGAGTCTTCCACGTGCGCACTCGCCCGAACGGCGGGACGAACCGGCTGTTCATCATTGATAGGGCCAGCCTGCGCCTGCGCCGCCGCTTGGCTCGCCTCATTGAATACCTCATCCTGTCGGCCAATCCCTGAAAGAACCTTCTAATCTTCGATCCCGGCCCTATAGGCTGATTCGAGGGAGAACACTCTCCTTCGGCGGATACCCGCGCCCGCCGCCTCCCCCATTCAGACCTGCGCCTCATCACTCTACGGCCGTGGCGCACACCGTGCGAGAACCTAAGAGACAGATTGATCCCTCCTCTCCCCGAACCCTATAGACTCCTTCTGAAAAACCGCTCGTCAACACGTTATGTTAAGGATTCACGGGAAGCTACACCGGAGCCCCTTTGTTCCCGGCTTCTTCTCACTTTGGCGCCTCCCATCCACGGTCGCGCAAAATTCCACTTGACGGGAGCATGTCGAAGGGTGTAGATTCTCTTTTGGACAAACACTCTTTAAGGCTGGTCCAGCGAGTCCAGCAAGGGTAGTCAAATCGCGGACAACACTACTTCTTGCTGGCAGGCAAGAAGTTTTTTAGTGCCTGCCGCCTGCTTGGACGGGCCGACCCTAGGAGGTCTTAAAGTGCCCAAAGATCAAGAAAAGGTCATTGGTTACCTTCCCGATGACACCCCACCGTTCGGAAAGATGCTCATCTTTGCTCTCCAGCAGGTCATCGTGATGTTCCCTGCCACGGTGTTGGTGGCAATCATCACCGGCTTTGACGTAGGCGTCACCATTGTGGCGAGCGGCCTGGCAACCCTGGGCTTCCTCTTGATAACCGGGCGGAGGATCCCTCTCTACTACGGATCCAGCTTCTCGTACATCGCTGCGGTATCAGGAGTAAGTAGCATGGTAGCGGCAGCCACAGGCGACAAGATAGCAGGTATCCGGGCGGCTCAGACCGGCATCATATCTTCGGGTATCGTAAGCATCGTAGCCGGACTCTTGATCAGGAAGGGTGGTCCGAACATCGTCAGGCGGATCCTCCCTCCCTCGGTCACAGGTCCTGTAGCCATCATAATCGGGCTTTCTCTGGCGTCTGCGGCGATGGGTGATGCCAGCCTCAACTGGACAATCGCCGGAGTGACCCTCATTTTCACCATTCTGTTCTCGGTCTACTTGAGAGGTACCCTCGGGCAACTCCCCATCTTGTTCGGCGTCATCGCGGGATACGTGGTTGCTCTCCTCATGGGACAAGTGGACTTGACTCCGCTTACATCGGCAAAGCTCTTTTCAGTGCCTAATTTCACCCTGCCTAGCTTCAACTCGTGGGGATTGATGGCAGTAGGAGCCATCACTCCAGTAGCCATCGCGACGATCCCCGAATCCACCGCCCACCTTCTCCAGATCGATCTCTACGTGAACAATCTGGCCAAGCGGCTGGGCAAAAAGAAGGACTACAACATCAGGGGTCTTCTGGGCGACAACCTGATTGGTGACGGACTCGGCGACATGATCGCCGGCTTCATCGGCGGCCCCGCCGGGACCAACTACGGCGAGAACAACTCGCTCATGGCTATCACCAGAAACTTCTCCGTCCCGGTCCTCATGACCGCGGCAGTCATGGCCATCGTCATGGGCTTCTTCGGACACATCGCCGGAATAGTTAACACGATCCCGAGAGCCGTCATAGGCGGCGTCTCGGTCTACCTGTTTGGCGTAATCGGAGCGCAGGGAGTGGCGCTCATGCTATCGGAAAAGCTGGACCTGTTCTCGTCTAAGAACCTGGCGATTGTGGCCACGATTCTGATTATCGGTCTCGGTGGCGCGGCCATGCCCAACGGGATGATTGTCCTGGGCAACCTGCAGCTGCCCGCTATCGCTACCGCGGCGGTCTTCGGAATAGTGCTGAACCTCATATTCGAGTTCTTCCCGGCCGGCAACTCCACTCACGACGAGGAGTAGGCTAACGACATACGATGGAAGCGGAAGCCGGAGGCAACAGCCTCCGGCTTCTTCCTTTCTATTTTCCTTGCGCCAGCTTCACCTGCTTCGCCGCGCCCCACCACAAGTCGCCTGTGTTCACACTTTCGGCCGTGGGCCACCTGCACCTGCACCACGGCGATCCCCCCATCTAGCCTATGTTCACACCCCCGGCTGTGGGCCACCTGCACCTGCACCACGGCGATCCCCCCATCTCGCCTAGGTTCATACCCCCGGCCGTGCGCCACCTGCACCACTCCGAACCCAGGAATCATCGACGCTCGCGCCTGGCACTCGTCGGAGGCGGCGATGGCTCGTGCGGAGGAATCACCTTCGCTTACGTGGAAAATCACAGGGTTCTCCCACGAACACCACGAACGTCACGAACGGGGGTACCGCTATGGCTCAAGCGCCAAAGACACACTTGGGGGCCAAGACCTGCGCACCGGCTCACTCCGGATCTTGTGCGACAGGGTCAATTGAACCTCATGCTTCCGGGATATTCGAAGGACGCATCGACGAGCTTCGTAAGATTCTTGAATCCGCCCGGGGAGAGTGGGCGGTAGTCATCGAGGATCTGGACGGAAAAGGCTCTCTCAGGCTGAACGCCCGGTCTCCTTTCACCGCCGCGTCGGTCATCAAAATCCCTATCATGATGACGGCCTTCCATCAAGCGAGACAAGGCAAGATCCGTCTGGACGATACGATCATCCTTAGAAGCGAAGACAAGGTCGGCGGCTCAGGAGTACTCCGGGAGTTCCACAGCGGGCTGGCCCTCACGCTCCTGGACTGCATCCACATGATGATAGTCGTAAGCGACAACACCGGTACCAACCTGACCATGGATGCTGTGGGACGGGAAGAAGTGAACCGGTACATGACCGAAAAGGGATGCGAGAACTCCCGGCTGGAGGCACATCTGATGCGCCCGAAGCCGGAGGGCCCGTGGAATAAGATAACTGCATCGGACATCGCGCTCCTCCTCCGGGGGCTCGCAGACAGGACCATCGAGAACCCTGGCGACTGCGACACCATGATCGAGATCATGAAGCGCCAGCAGTACAACCACAAGATGCCCCGGCTGCTTCCGAAGGGCGTTGCCTGCGCCCACAAGACGGGAGAAGTGAGGGGTGTCACCCACGACGCCGGCATCGTGTACGGCCCATCCGCCAGATTCGTGATAGTGTGCCTGTCGCAGAAGCTGGAGGACGTCAAGATAGGCGACAACGTCATCGGCGAGGTCACTAAGTGGGCGTATGACCTGTTGGCGGGTGCTGCAGACACAGACTGAGAAGCTACGGAGATGACGGGCTGCAGGCGGGCTGGCGACTTGCGGTAGGCTGCAGGTGGCTTGAGGCTTGCGACTGGTGGCTGGCGCCGGGCGGCTTGCGACGGGGGCTGGCTGCGCGCTGCTTGCGACTGGTGGCTGGCGCCGGGCGGCTTGCGGCTGGCGACTGGTGGCTGGCACCGGGGGACGGGGTATTTCCCGCACCAACGGCAGGATTCATACTTGGAGGTGGCCGAATCTGCGGGACATATGCACCGGTGGGGGTGTCCTCCGGAGATCCGTGCGCAGGTGGAGGTGTCCTCCGGAGACCCGTGCACAGGTGGGCGTGTCCTCCGGAGACCCGTGCACAGGTGAGGGTATCCCCCGGAGATCCGTGCGTAGGTGGGGGTGTCCTCCGGAGATCCGTGCACAGGTGAGGGTATCCTCCGGAGATCCGTGCGTAGGTGAGGGTATCCTCCGGAGATCTGTGCGTAGGTAGGGATAACTCCTGGTAAACCTGGATTTCGAGGAAAAACCGGCGCAGATCGGGGACAGGGCCCTACTGCGCCGGTTTCTCTGATTATCTGCTCTGATTATCCGCCTAGAAGCTCTTCACTACCTCATCCACCAGTGATCCTACATAGGCCACGGCCTTGCGAATCGCATCAGGATTGGTCATGTCCACTCCGGCCATCTTGGCAAGTTCGATGGGCGACTTGGTGCCTCCGGCTTTGAGCACCTCCACCCAGCGTTCGGCAGCCGGTCTGCCTTCTGCTTGAATCTCCTGCGCTACCGCGGTACCGACGGTAAGCCCCGCCGAATAGGTGTAAGGATAGAGCCCCATGTAGTAGTGGGGCTGGCGCATCCATGTGAGGCGCGCGCCGTCGTCGATGGTCACTTCTCCGCCCCAGAACTCATCAAGGATCTCGCCCTGCACCTTGCTGAGGACACTCGCCGTAACCGGTTGGCCCTTCTCGGCCAGGACGTAAATACGCCTCTGGAGCTCGCCCTCGATAAGGTGGCGGACGAAGTTGTGGTGGTAGGTCATGAGGAACTGCATGATGAGCCAGCGCCTCATCCTCTGGTCGGTCGTCTGGGACAGGATCTTGTTGCCCACGAGCAGTTCATTGATGGTGGACGGAGCCTCAATGAAGAACATGGAAGGCCATGCGTTCGCCAGCTTCTGGTATCTAAGAGCCAGTACCCCCTGGCCCGCGTGCCCCAACTCATGGCCGAGTATCAAGGCATTCCTCATGCTTCCGGTCCACGTGACGAGGATGTACGGATGGACTCCGGGCACCGGGTTGCAGAAGGCTCCTGTTGACTTGCCGATGTTGTCGGCCAGGTCTATCCACCTGTTCTTCAGGCCTTCTTCAATGATCGCCGTGTACTCGGGCCCCAGGACAGAGATGCCGTCAAGGATGAGTCGCGACCCCTCTTCGAAAGTAGTCTCCGGGCTGAAGTCAGGATCGAGGGGTGCCTCGATGTCGCAGTAGAGCATCTCCTCAAGGCCGAGAACCTTCTTGCGCAATTGCGCGTATCTCCGCATGTGGGGAGCGATCTCCTTCAGGATGACGTCATGAAGGTTGTTGTAAACCTCCATTGACACTTCCTGCCGGTCCAAGAACATGTGAGTCGCCGACTCGTAGCCCCTCAGTTTCGCAAACACCACGTTCTTCTTTACCTCGGTGCCCCAAGTCGCGCCGTAGGTGTTCTGATATGCCTTCAAGCCTTTGACAAACGATGCCCAGGCGTTCCGCCTGAGAGTGAAGTCGGGCGACTTCTCGTATGTCTCCTCGTAGAGGGCAAAGGACATGGGGTGAGTGTTGCCCTGGCTGTCGGTTATCGGGTCAAACGTCATATCGGCTGCTTTGGACCGGTTGTAGATGAGCGATGGCGCACTGAGGACCTCACTCAGTGATGCCAACGCCACTTCGGTCTCCGGGTGCAAGACATGGGGCTTCTCCTTAATCAAGAGATCGAGCATGCGGCGGTAGACCTGGAGGCCCGGCTCCTCGCTCAGGTAGCGCTCCAACGTGCCTTCAGGGAGAGCCAGCGCCTCTGAACGCATGAAAGACGTCTCGGCACCCATCTTGGCGGCAAGGGCACCCGCGCGGCCCGCTGCCATCTGATTGGCGGGGTCGGTCCCGTCTCCACTGAGTTTGAGAGAGGCGTACGACATTACTCTCAGGAACTTCATCTGCAGGGTCTCCGTCTCTTCAATGCACTGGAGCAGTACTTTCGGGCCTTCCCCCAACCTACCTTTGTACTGTGTGACCCTTGGTATGTAGGCGGCGGCCTCGGCCATGCCCTTTTCCCATGCTTCTTCCGAAGGGAAGAGATCATCTAGGTTCCAGGTGAGGTGAGCAGGGACTTCGGAACGAGCGGGACGCTTCTTCATGTGAATCCCCCTTCGCTTTTGGGATTTCCGGTTATTCAGACGACTATGTTTTCGAAGAACCTGCCGGCAATCCCTGCCGCTCACAAAGAGAGGCAAGGGCCCCCTCGGCAGAGGTTGCCGACGGGGCCCGAGACACACGTCTGGGAGATGGGAGAGCACGTATTCGCTACTTCTTTATGATCACGGACGCCGCTCCCGCAAGCGCAGGATAGGACATGGCAATGGCTCCGTCGACCTCGACTTCAACAGTCTGACCCTCAGCCAGCGCCGAGACATCGGCATCCAGTACTTGACCGTCCTCTTCGACCGAGATCTTGGCATCAGGCCCGATGGTCACCCAAGTCAGGCTGGGTTCTCCGCTGGACATGGGGCCGCCCTCCACCAGGATGCGGACTCGTTCTCCCGTTTCTACTTCCTTGACCGTGCCGGTGAGCACACTCCTCAGGTCCTCTACGGGCGGGGTGACCGGAATGGTCAGGTCCATGAACCCTTCCAGGCTCTGATCTTCCGGATCCGTTCGTTCCACGAAACCGAGAAGCGAAAGGGCATCGGCCGAAACCAATGTCCGCCCTTCGACCAAGACGGGCGCCCTGGCCATGGGGACTTCATAAGCCCTCTGCCCTCCATCTACCACTTGGGCCTGGGCATCTCCGATCTGGAACAGGACAACCCTGTCGTGCATACGAACCGTTACTCTGTGGTTGGCCTGGTCCCACTCGACTTCCCCTCCGCCCGCCTCGGCGAGGAACCGCACGGGAACCATGAGGTAGTCTTCAGACACCAGCGGACCCTGATCGAAGTCCACAACACGTCCGTCCACCGCAATGCCCGATGGCGCAGGCCTTGCCGCGACTATGCCGATCTGGTCAGGCGCGGGGAAACCGGGGATCTCGTTGGGCATGGACTGGTCAGGGTCAACCTCGAAACCGGATACAATAATGGATTTGACCATCTGGATGGACGGTTCCTCATAAATCGTGCCTTTGACAACCACCACTTTGCCCAAGTGTGGCTTGAACGCTTCTTCATCGCCTCGGAGCATCCAACCGTCCACGGAGTAGAAGCCACCTTCCAGGTCCATGTAGGTCAATACGCCTCTCAGGGTTAGCTCCCGCGCGGAGATGACTCGGTCTGCGGACTCGGGCAGGGCGACGGCGTCGTTGGCCGCCAACGCAGGCGAAGCTGACGCGACCGCCAGACAGATGATCGCACCGGCGATCCTCATCCAGTGCTTCATTGAGGGAACACCTCCAAAGTGGTTTCTACCGGCGTTAGACGACCGGAGAGAGGGGTTGTTCCCCAACTGAGGGGCCTTATGGATGTCCTATTAGGGATATCCTCACAGGGATACCGCTCAGCGATGTCCCCTTAGGGATGTCCTCTCAGCGATATCCCTCAGAGATATCCTCTCAGAGATGGCCTCTTGCGGATAGCTTCTTGCGGATGGCCTCGTGCGGATGGCCTCTTGTGGATGGCTCTTGCGGATGGCCTCGTGCGGATGGCCTCTTGTGGATGGCTCTTGCGGATGGCCTGTCAGGGACGTCCTGTGAGGATAACTTTGACCGCGTCAAGCGTGCTTGCGGACTCCATCACATACCAGGGATAAGGACGCCCGCTCTCGGCGTATTCGTCCCGTACCCATGAAACAAACCTCTCGGCGCGGGCGGAATCGTTCATCATGGTTGCCGTCAGAGCGAGCTTGGCCCACGGGAACCTGTCGCCGGTCACGCCCTGATCCCAGTAAGGAAACTGCTCGTTGAGCCTAGCCCAGATGCTCTCAGCCTCGGGACTCGACGGCGGGACAACCCCGCAGTATATGAGGTCGGCCTGGGACACGGCGTCGGGGTACCACTTGCCTTCTTTGGGGAAACGCCTGCCATACCAAGTCAAAGACCAGGCATAGACTCCGCGTTCCGGATCGTAAAGCGTGCTCCGGATACCGTCTGCAACCTGGCGGGCCACATCAACATATATCCCGGATTGGTGCTCTTCACCCAGGTCTCTGAGCACCCCTGCCCAGTCCAAGAGACCGCGGTAGCACTCCGAGTTGTCCATAAGGTACTTGGTCCTTGAGCCCGG
>DUUV01000144.1 GCA_012841375.1 Candidatus Fermentithermobacillaceae bacterium | reverse complement strand
CGGTCGTCCCCGCACAACCCAGACCACGACCGGGAGCGCTACATACAACAATAGGTAGGGAAGCCCGATCAGACCGGTTGCCTCGACACTCGTGTATCTTGCGGTCAAGTTCGTTACCCATGCTTCCCAGATTGTCGTGACCCGCCTCCATACCGGAACCCCTGTCCCAACTGCTCCAATACGGTAAAGGACACCCCACGCGAGAACTGTCATGGTCAGACCAAGCACTATCATGGCCGGGCCAAGATCGGTCGTATCGCGGACTACAGCATCGCGGTCCTCGGATAACAGATGGATAACGAACGCAGCGAAAACATACATTGCCAGACCCATGATCCCGCTACGCACAGCCGTTGCCGGTTTCGCCCCCAAGAGTAGGTTCGATGTGAGTTTCCCGACAACATACAACGCTGCCATCACTACAAACAGTCGATTACAAAGGACCTGCCTAGCGAAACCCTTACAGCGTCTCTTGAGTGCCTCCATTGCCATGTCTCCATTCCCTCGACCGGTATTGTACTCCATGAAACCAAGAGGGTAATACGATTCGCCAGGCGGACAAGTCTGCCCGTGAGGCAATTGCTTCTTGACTTGAACCGAACGGCCGACGAACCCCGAGTTCTAAGAAAGTCCTAAGAGCTCACACCCCTTCACACAGGATTGACCTGATAGGCGTTGATCGTCGGGCGGTGCGCCTTGTGTCTTGGCGAAATCCGACCCAGTACGATAGTGGCGACCCCGGTCGACCGCGACATCCCTGGGGCAGCAAACGACTATCCACGAGTCGCCGGATCACCGCCACACCCGCAGGTAGTTGTCGACGGCAGGGACCTCACTCAAGGACGTAAGGTCTATGAGTGCGTCGTGGATAGCGCCGAGATGGGTTTTGTGAGTGACAATGACGATCTCCGCTATGCCGCCGGCAGCGTTTTTCTGAAGAACCATCGACAGACTGATGCCGTGCCGGCCGAACACTCCCGATACGGCTGCAAGGACTCCAGGCTCGTCCTTGGCCTTGAGGCGAATGTAGAAGGGAGCGACCGCTGTCCGGCTGTCGAGTAGGGCCAAGCTGGAGTCGCTAGTAAATGAGAACTTAGGCAGGGGTCCGCCTCGAATCACTTCCATGACGTCTCCCATGACTGCACTGGCGGTCGGGAGACCTCCTGCTCCACGCCCGTAGAACATCAACGTGCCGCAAGCGTTACCTTCCACCATGACGGCATTGTACGAGTCCCTGACTCCGGCAAGGGGATGAGATAGCGGCACGAGCGCCGGGGCCACCCAGGCCTCATACCCGTCGTCCCTCCTGCCGACGTGCCCCAGCAGTTTGACTCTGTACCCGAGTTCTCCGGCATAACGCATATCCGCAAGGGTCACCCGGTCGATACCGGTGGTGCTGACAACATCAGGGATGATCCCCCGGCGGAATGCCATGGTCGCAAGTATCGCAATCTTGCGGGCAACGTCCGCACCCGTTATGTCATTCGCCGGATCCGCTTCGGCATAGCCAAGCCTTTGCGCCTCGGCGAGAGCGTCATCCAGTTCCATTGAGTCCTCTTCCATCCTGGTCAAAATGAAGTTGGTGGTACCGTTCAAGATCCCCGTCACGGAATGGATTTCGTTAGCCGCAAGGCATTCCTTGATAGGCCTGATGATAGGGATGCCGCCGCCGACGCTTCCCTCGAAAAGAAAGCGGACACCGTTCTCCCGAGCGAGATCCATCAGTTCCGCGCCGTAACATGAGACGACTTCCTTATTGGCGGTTACAACGCTCTTGCCCCGGGAGAGAGCGCGCCTTATGTATGTACGGGCAGGTTCGAGTCCGCCCATCAGCTCAACGACGATGGATATGGACGGGTCCTCCAGGATATCATCTGGCCGGTCGGTGATGATTCCCGCGGCCAAACGAGCCCGGGGGCGGCCTGTGTCCCTGACGAGTATCTTCTTCACCGACACAGAAGTACCCAATCGGTTTTCAATGGTCTGCTTGCCGCTGTTCAGGAGCTCCATAAAGCCGGTTCCGACGTTACCCAATCCAAGGACACCTATCGCGATCATCGATTTCTCCTCCAGTCCCACACTCGCATCCCGAGAAACGTCCTCCCCGCGTAGAGCCGCCAAAACAAGAACCCCACCCACAAGGGGCGGGGTATCCGCGGTTCCACCCTAATTGGACGAGGACCTGTGCATCCCAGAAGACATGCATAGAGGTCCATATCCCTCATCTAGCGTTATCGCGCAGACGCGCCGGCGTTGGCCAGTGGTTACTGCCGGAGGCTCCGAGGTGGTTTTTCCCGATGAGCGTTCTGTGTGTCGGCTTTCAGCCTACGGCCCGACCCTCTCTGCTACAGACAGTCTCTCCGGTACTTGCCTCTTCACAGCCTAGTATGATTTGTAATTACGGTTTGTGAGATTGTAGACTTTGGGACGCAAGTCGTCAAGGCTTCTCTCATATTTATGCTGCTATGCCCGTGACGAAATGGACTCTCGCTCGTCGGTGTTAGTGGGGGTGTTGGGGTGAGCATGGATTGGGAAGAATGGTGTGACCGGACACGCCCTAGGGTGTACCGGTACATCTACGGGCTGGTCCAGGACCGTGAGCGGGCCGAAGACCTGACTCAAGAAACTTACGCGCGAGTGCTCCGTGCGTCGTCGCCGTCCGAGACCAAATCAGAAGCATACTTGCGCGCTGTTGCTCTGAACTTGGTGCGCGACGAGTGGAGGCGTGACAAAGCCCGCGGAATCCCAGTGCCGCTTGAGCCCTTCGAGGGCCTGCTGGAATCCAGCAGTGAAGACCCCTACGTCACTCTCCTGGCAGACCATGTACGTGAATTGATGGGTAGACTCCCGCAGGAACAGAGGCAAGTACTTGAACTCAGGATCATCTTAGGACTGTCACGCGGCGAGACGGCTGTAAAAATGGGCAAGACCGAGGCCGCCGTGAGGGGGCTTCAGTACCGGGCCCTCCAGAATCTGCGGCAGCTTCTCTCTCACATCCCGAAGGAGGTGTGAACAAAATACGTAGAAAAGGTAGAATGGCTAGACCGGAAAGGGTTCCCGAGCAGGAGCTAGACGATATCATCGATGCGCTGAACATGGGTAGAAAACCCGGAAGGGACACACCCGTCAGTGAAGAGACGGAGAAGCTCCTTCCTGCGCTGGCAGCGGTGCGCCATCTGGCGGAACCTCCTCCGCTGCGCCACTTGGAAGAGCCTTCTCCTTCGCCGCGCCACTTGGGAGAGCCCGCTCCTCCGCCGCGCTACTTGGCGGAGTCCCCGCGTTCGCCGAGAGAGGAATCGCCCGGGAAGATTCACGGGACTAAGGGAAGCTTTCCGGCCAGCGAACAGGCAGATTCCGACGCACGATGGCATGCCTTCAGACCATCACTTAAGAGGTTGGCGACTCTCTCGATAGCGGCGGTGATACTCGCGGTTATCGGACTATCCCTCATGCCGCGGATTATGGGTCAGGATGTTGTGCTGGCAATGAGTCGAGCGGTTGAGAAGGTGACCAATTACCACGGTTTGATGGAAGTGCGGGCGCGAAACGCCGCGGGTGACGAGTGGATGGTCCGCCGCCTGGAAATATGGGTGGATGGCGACAAATACGCCGTCAAACAGGATGACGGCACGACCACCGTCAACAATCTTGAACGCAAGTGGCAGATAAGGCCGGAAGAAGCCGTCGTAGCCATCTTCCCTGTGGCTCCCGACTTGAACATGCGGGGGATCGATCTTAGGGATGAGGCAAGGCGGGCGCTCGAATACCCGCACTCAGTGGTAGCCGAAGAAACCGTAGCCGGCAGGGTCGCCCATAGGGTTGAGATATCGCCGCCGGGAGGACGCCCCTACTACCTCTGGCTGGACAAAGAGACAAACCTGCCCGTACAGCTCAAGACTGCAATGATCAATGCTCTCGAAACCGTCTATACCTTCACCAGCCTGAATGTCAACGGAACCGTGGACCCGTCTCTGTATGAGTACAGAGTTCCCGACGGCTTCAGCGTGCTCGAAGAAAACCCCGGCATGGCAGTGGTGAGCATCGAGGAAGCCAAGACTGTGAGCGGCGTTGACATTGTGGCTACGGGAGAAACGCCGCGCACGATACTGGCCTTCCCGGCCAAGGTTGTGCTGGTGTACCCAGATTGTGAAGTCATCCAGGAGCCTGCGGTTGGGGAATTCGAGATGGCAAGTTACGCCTCAAAGGGCACCGCAGCAGGTGGCCCCGTGGAGGTATTACAGGACTCGTACCGGTGGAGGCAAGAGGGTCTGGAGATACGGGTTCAGGGCCCAAGGCGCCTGGAACTGGCAGTGCAGTTGGCGCCTGACTTTGAGCTGCCCTCGGCTGGAGCCGACCTCGTATCCAGAGCCCAAGTGAAGGTTCAGGTTGACTTGGAGATTGCCGCGCGCAACCAGGAACAGGTTGACGGCGGACACATGCCGTGGCAGGTCGATCCTTCGATGGTAGCCATGCAATTTGTGAACCTGGAGACAGGCGGCGTGGAACAAGGCGAGTACGGCGAGTTCACCGTGACCGATAACACAGGAGCGCAAGCGATAGTTGAGGTGGAGTTCGGCAGCATAAAGACCGTCTACCTCCAAAGGCTTGTGAGGCAAGACGAATCGGGCGTATGGTCGGTTGTCGGTTACGACCCGAGGTAAGCCTGCGGATCCGCGTCTCCATGAGGCCAAAGGTCCCTT
>DUUV01000052.1 GCA_012841375.1 Candidatus Fermentithermobacillaceae bacterium | reverse complement strand
TAGGCCAGGAGCTGCATGGCGATAACCGAAACCACCGGTGACAGGAGCGGGTTCACGCTCGGGACAGGTACCGCCACATCGTTTTCACCCAGCTCCAGTTGGTCCAAGCATTCCTGAGACCCGATGGCGACAACCCACCCGCCGCGCGCCCTGACTTCCATGATGTTCGATGCCGTTTTGGGCGCTATCGCCGGATCCATGAGAGACGCTATCACCGGAACACCGGGGGCGATTAGGGCCAAAGTGCCGTGCTTCAGCTCGCCGGCTGCGTAAGCCTCGGCGTGGATGTAGGATATCTCTTTGAGTTTGAGCTGCCCTTCCATCACTGCCAGGTAGTCGGCGCCGCGTCCTATGAAGAAGATGTCTTCCTTCTTGGCCATCTCCTGCGCCAGCCGCTCCATCTCGCCTGAGGCTTCCAGAGCACCCACGGCCTTATCAGGCAGGCCCCTCAGCTCATGCCCAAAGGCCCGTGCCTTCTCCTCGGAAAGCCGCCCCCTAACGAGTCCCATGTGACAGGCAATCATCGCCAGGCAGACCACCTGAGTGGTATACGCCTTGGTCGAGCAGACGGAAATCTCGGGACCCGCCCGCTGGTACAGCACGTCATCAACCTCGCGGGTAAGGGAGCTCAGGGGCTGGTTGACGACTGCCACGGTTCTCCATGCTCCCCGTTCCTTCGCCTCCCGCACGGCAGCCAGCGTGTCAAGGGTCTCGCCTGATTGGCTCACGGCGATGACCAGCGTCCTTTCGGGGACGATAGGCTCCATGTACCTGAACTCAGACGCAAGCGCCGCTTCGGCGGGGATTCCCGCCAATCGTTCTATGAGGTGCTTGCCCATTAGGCAAGCGTGGTACGCCGTGCCGCACCCGAGAAGGTAGGCCTTGGACAGCGACCGCACGTCGCCGTCTGAAAGACCGAACTCGCCTTTCTCGAACTTGACCAGCCCGTCGCGCACCCGCCCCGATACGACCTTGGACAGCGCCTCCGGCTGCTCAAATATCTCCTTAAGCATGAAGTGGTCGAAGCCGGCCTTCTCAGCCGCTTCGGCCTCCAGGTCGATGACCATGGGCTTCCTGTCTTCCACTCTCGCCGGCAGTCCGTCTGCGCCCAGCCCACCTTCGAGGCTCCTGACAACTACTTCGTCCTCAGTCATAACGGCCATCTCACCATCGTTCAGAGCGAGGATCTTCCGCGTGTACGGGAGGATGGCCGGTATGTCGGAAGCCAGGAAGTTCTCGCCCTCTCCCAACCCGACGATGAGGGGACTCTTCTCGCGATAGGCCACGATCTTACCGGGTTCGCGCCGGTGGATCACGGCTAGGGCCATGGAACCCTCCAGTTCTGCGACGGTCTCCGCCACGGCCGCCACGAGATCACCGCGGTACTTCTCCTCAATGAGATGGGCAATTACTTCGGTGTCAACCTCCGTCAGCATGACGTGGCCGCTGGCGATGAGCCTTTCCCTGAGTTCACGATGGTTCTCGATGATGCCGTTGTGCACGAGAACGATGTCACCCGTGCAGTCAGAATGGGGATGAGAGTTTAGGTCGCTCGGCGCGCCGTGAGTGGCCCAACGCGTATGCCCTATAGCCTGCGAAGCACGAGGTAGGGTCTTGAGCAATGGACGGAGTTCTGCCAAACGCCCCTTGCGCTTGACGGTCCTGATCCCTTTAGAATCCAGAACCGCTATCCCGGCCGAATCGTACCCTCTATACTCCAACCTGCAAAGAGCGTCATAGACAACGCCCGCTGCCTCTTTGGTTCCTACATAGCCTACAATGCCGCACAATGTCGTATCCTCCTCTGGCCCATATTGTCCCTCCGGATAAAATTGGCGCCACACCCGGTGCATCCGGAGGTCTCGTCGTCGGGAGCGATGCACTGACGTGAGGCTCAAACGCAAAGCTCGAACGTGAACCCATGACGTGAAGCTCCAGCGTGGAAACAGAAGCTCAAGGTGCGGATCACGGTCTCGAGAGTGGAACGATACGGCACAGACGTCGCGGCAACCACCCGGCCTCTATTGTTCTCCGGTCACCCGGAGGTTTTGAGAGACCTCTATCGGTCGTGGCCAACCGTAGGGAACCCGCCGAATCTTTCGAATACCCCTATCCTCGTCAACTTCCGGAACCCTGAGTGCCAACGCGCTCTCTTTCAGACCCACCTGAAGCATCCGGAAGTCCAGGCGCTTTACTACATTAAGAAACCTGCCGCCGACCAAACTACCTTTCCTGCAAGACCAATGGCGTTCTGTGACGTGTCCTTTCCTTCTAAACTCTCAAACCCTCGCCGCGCGAAACCTCACGCTGCCCGATACGCTTCGACAACCCTGCTACACCTTGCTTGTTCTCGTACACTCACTTGCCCTCTTGCATCGAATGGTCTTCCCTCCTGATCACCTCCTCCAGATACTCTATGCAAGCCCGCACCGTTTGGGAGTCTTCTGCCTCCACCATGATCCTCACTACCGGCTCGGTGCCAGACGGCCTCACCAGCACCCTTCCCTTCCCTGTCAGGTCGCCCTGTATCTTCTGAACCGCCAGACGCACGGCTTCCCGCTCTACAAGGGCCTTGGGGCTCCCTGCCCTCACGTTGACCAGAGTCTGGGGGATGCTGTTCATCAAGCGCCCCAATTCCGAGACTGTCTTCCCTGACCGCACCACCGCGTCGGCCAAGAGCAGTGATGTGAGGATTCCGTCTCCGGCCCACAAAACGTCTCTTACAATTATGTGCCCGGACTGCTCCCCACCAAGTTTGAACCCTCGCTCCTCCATTTTCTCTAAGACGTAACGATCGCCTACAGGGGTCCTTTCCAAGACGATGTCTCGTTGCCTCAGACACTCTTCCAACCCGTAGTTGCTCATGACCGTCCCGACCACCGTATTTCCCGACAATACTCCCCGGTCAGCCATATCCAGTGCAAGGATGGCCATAATATGGTCGCCGTCCAGCACATCTCCATTCTCGTCCACTACCAGACAGCGGTCGCCGTCGCCGTCATAGGCAAATCCTACGTGAAACGGTAGTCCTGGCTTTCCCGAGCGCACTAACTCAGATAGCGAGTCAAGGTGAGTAGACCCGCACCCCCGGTTGATGTTGACCCCATCCGGAGTATCATTTATGACGGTCACGGAGGCCCCCAGGTTGCGCCAAACCCCCGGCGCAATTGAGGAGGTTGCGCCATTAGCGGTATCCAAAGCGACCCTCAAGCCCGAAAGCCTCTCTTGCGGCGCCTTTTCAAGGAAATGGGCGTAGCGGATGACAAGAGCTTCGCCGGGAAGCACGCGTCCGACGGAAGGTCCAATGGGAAGAGCCCCAGCGTCGCCTTGAGCGAGGATGAATTCGGAGAACCGGCACTCGGTCTCATCGGGGATCTTCTTGCCGTCGGGCCCGAACACTTTCAGGCCGTTATACTCAGCAGGGTTGTGCGAGGCGGATATCATCACGCCTCCTCCGAGACCTAGGTCCTTCACCAAGAACGAAAGGCCGGGAGTAGTGATGACCCCAAGTCTAAGTATGTTCCGTCCTGTCGATGTCGCCCCGGCTACTATGGCAGCCTCCAGCATATCTCCCGATACCCGTGTGTCTTTGCCCACACACAAATCCATACCCGGCGACAAGTAGGTTCCCATGGCCCTCCCGAGCCTGAAAGCAATCTCACACGTAAGCTCCGCGTTGGCAACGCCGCGGATACCGTCGGTCCCAAACAAATTCATGGCCTATGCCTCCGGATAATGCCTTATCTTTCCCTGAGCTCCAGTATGACGTGACTCGGAACGATGCTGTCCAACCGCACGGTGCCGGGAAGCCCTCTCACGTTTACCACCATCTTGTGCGACCCGGGCTCCTTGATCCAAGACGCGTCAATGAACGCCTCTAGATAATCGCTGTTTTCCTCAACATTCCGCTCGATCTCTTCGATCACGTCTCTCCGGCCCTCTATCGTAATGTCGACCGTCGTCGGATTAAGTTCGAATGCGTAGCCTACGGGGAGAGAGTGTATCTGCACAAACACCCCGGCAAAGGTCTTCTTTACAATGTCTTCCTCTATCTCTACGGTAACGTTGACCCGCACTGTTTCGGAAGTCACACCCTGGGGGATGATCAGGTTGGCCGGATAGGTGAATGTCTGCGTCCTATCGGTGACGTCGATTTTCTCTGTAGCGATATAGGAGAGCCCGCCGGTCGCGGATGCATCGCCCCTAATCTTGGCCGAGCTTGGGCTGACGTGTACTGCCTTAACCCGGTAACCCGTTTTCGGGGCGCCCTGGGTCTCGGCTCTTACCGGCACGGTCTTGGCCGGAGGACGACTCTTCATAGGAACTGACACCGATACGTGGTCAGGGTTCAACTCAACGTTTGGTACGGCGTTATTCTGCGCGTCGACGGCTGTGAGGGGAACCTGGCGGTTCGCGATGGTCCCGGCCGCCCCGCTTATGTCGACGGTGCCGAAAACACCGACTACAGACTCAACCTGTGTCCTTGGCCCCGTCACCTCAACAACCGTTATGTCAGGTACCGGCGCTTGAGCCTCAAACTCCTCATTTGGCACGCCCCTGGTCTCCACGTTCACGCTCACGGGCTTCGATTCCTTAACGTCAAGCGCCACGACCGCGACTTTGGGGTATATGTCCGAGACATTCACTCCGCCCAAGCGCAAGTCTAAGTCAATGGGTATTTGGTTGGTGCCTGGCTCCAACGACGAAATGTCCACGGGAACGATCAGTTTGGATGGATCGATCTTGTCCAGGGCCCTTGCCAGCCCCTGGAACGTGACCTTGACCATATCAGGGTTCCGGAAGGTCACGATCTTGCCGGGGGCGTCGGAGAACTCGAGCCTGAGGTCGTAGACTCGCGTCTCCCATTGCCCGTCCATGGCCGTATACCACATGAAAAGGGCCAAGAACACGGCCAGCGCCTTAGCCCACGTATCTCTCTGAAGTATCCTCTCGATCATTTGGATGACCTCCGATGAAACAGCTGGCTTACCGGCTGCCTCTGCGGAAGCAGTTCAGTGAGTTTCTCCTTGAGGGTCTTGGCGTCCAATCCTCTCAAGAGTCTGCCTCCTATAGCCAGTGACACGGTACCCGTCTCTTCCGACACCGTCACGGCGATGGCATCTGACACCTGAGTGATACCGAGAGCGGCTCGGTGGCGAGAGCCCAGTTCAAGGGCTACCGCCTCTTGCGTTGTAGGGAGGAAGCACGCCGCGGCAGCGACCCTACCTCCTCTTATGATTACGGCGCCGTCATGGAGCGGCGAGTTCTTCACGAAAATGTTCTGAAGGAGCTCCGATGACACTAAGGAGTCCAGCGTAACCGCTTCCTCCATATGTTCCTCAAGCCCGACGTCTCTCTGGATGACTATGAGAGCGCCGACTTGATCCTTGGAGAGCTTGAAGACGGCATCGGTAACCTCTTCAACTACCTGTTCCGGCGTGGCGTCCGGCCCGAGGAATAGGGAACGTGTGAACAGTCTCCCCCTGCCTATCTGCTCCAGCGCTCTCCTGATCTCTGCCGAAAAGACCACCGGGATGGCTATGATGAGCATCTCACTCACGGTTCCCAGGAGCCAGTTGACCGTGTATAGCTCCAGGAAGTCGGTAACCTGCAAGAGAACGAAAAGGATCGCTATACCCTTAAGCAGCTGGACGGCTCTCGTCCCGCGTATAAGGACAAAGACCTGGTAGAACAGATAAGCAACAATAGCGATGTCCACAAAGGACCGGCCATAGTCTTGCCATGTAAATGACGACAACACTCTGAGCAATAGGTGTCCGTCCCTTCTTGATATTAGAATAACATTCGTCCGATCCGGGTGGAAACCTTCCGGGACATCTACTCAGAATCTACCAAGCCGCAACGTACTGTGCCAAGCCGCATTGTACTGTGGAAAACGCTGGAAGTCGACTTTAACTGGTGGAATATTTCACGCTCCCTATCTAGTGGCGTTATTGAAAACTACCCTTTCAGATTACCTCTCAGCAAACTCTAGTTGACATAAGGTCTCCAAGGCTCAGTTTGGCTTTCTGCGAGCTAATGCCAGGTTACCGTTTGGCAACACCTGCCATCGAACCCGCCTTCTGCCACAGGAATCAACCTAATGCTCATAGAATCTGCCGGATGCCCAACAACGCGCGAGTGCTCAGCCGGTATCCACCTTACGGGGCAGCCAGGGTTTGCTGCCTCCCTTTTTTTGAGCCTCGCCCGGAGACTAGAAAACGTTGGGCCAGCGGACTGTTCTCACAGAATATCAAGGAGGTGTACAAGATGAGGAAAACCTTGGCCCTTCTCCTTGTTGTCGCCTGCCTGTTCGGCGTGGGCTCTGCCTTGGGCGCGTTCACACCTGAACCCGCCGTCGCCGGTGGCCCACTATACCCGCCACCAATCGTACCGCCCCTGGAGCCACCCGATCAGAACAGCATCGTAGCCGGCGGCCCGCTATACCCTCCACCGATCGTACCACCCTTGGAGCCACCCGATCAGAACAGCATCATCGTCGTGGCCGGTGGCCCGCTATACCCGCCACCAATCGTACCACCCTTGGAGCCACCTGATCAGAACAGCATCACAGGGTGACTGGAGCGGCCTAAGCTGGTAGAATAATCCCAGATGTAGGAACCGGGAATCCCTCAATCCCGGTATCTTTTTGCCTTCTAGTGGGAGACAAGCATGGCTTCAATCGAGACCTTTGCCAACAACGTGAAACGGCTTCTGGCTCAGAGGAACATCCGCATCAAGGACCTTGCGGCCAGGATCGGTCTCTCTGAGTCCTACCTCTCTCTTGTCTTGAACGGCACTCGCAAGAACCTTAACGACGAGTACAAAGACAGGATAGCTTCCGTATTGAACGTCCCCATGTCTCTCCTCTACTCTGAAAATCAACCTGTCAGCAGTTACGATGAGCAACCTCTGGTTCTCACCGATGCACTTAGGCATGAACTGAAAGACCTTGTTGAAGTATTCCTTACGAAGTCAAATCTGCGCCATAAGAGAAAAGCGTTTTACGTGGTCCTCGGCACTCTGAGTGATAGGGACGCGCAGAGTGTGAAGTACTTCTTGTCTGAGCTTCTGGAGGAGCTAGCCAGAGATGAATCGGACAGAGTGTTCGATGCTATGGACCTCTCAGAAGAGGAAATCCGTCTCCTGGCTCTCATCTCCACAGCGGGCAACGACGCTAAATCCGAATGGGTAAAGGCCATAGCCGACCTGGACAGCGATGACTTCACAAGGATCACGAGGAGTCTACGAGATAAGGGGATCCTGTCTATCCTCGAGGACGTAGGATGCACCAGATTCAGGGTGTCCTACCCCTATGTTCCGGTCTCGTCCCTCTTCAGCCAGCAGAAGATGCGGGAGATCCACCGTGGCCTGGCGCAGGCAATGCAGCTTTACCCGGACGATGATCCTTTCTTCTTCAGGAACCTGGCCGAAACCTTGATGAAGGCCATGCTGGACAAAGAAGCGGTCGTCTTTCTCGAGAAAGCCGCAATGGATTTCCGCCTGAGGGATCTGTTTGAAGAAGCGGCAAATTCGTGGTATAGGGCAGCCGTCATCCACGGAATCCTTGACCGGCCCTACGATAAAGGTCGCTGTCTCTTGGAGGCCGCACGCTGTGCGGCGTTGGGAGACAACTTCCAGGCAGCAAGCGAACTTGCAGGCAGCGCATCCTCCACCCTCGAGTCTGCCGGCCTTGTGAAACAGCACGAGAATGTATGCAACCAGATCGGCGCCCTATTCGCCGCCCATGACCTGGAAGCAGCTGCCGCCTGGTACAAGAAGGGCCTCCAGATTTCGTCGGAGGACTCGAAGTTGTACGGGCCCCTTCTAATCAACCTGGCCGCCATCAACCTTAAGCGAGGTAAGTCGGGAGAGGCCGAAAACGCACTGGAAGAGGCAAAGCGTTGGGCGGTGAGTCGCAGCTCGCCCGAGGTAGACCGTGTCCTTTCACACCAGGCTCTTCTCATGGGCGTCATCGAGTTTGAGAGGCGCAACTGGAAGAGTGCCCGTCAATACTTCCTCTCCTGCCTTGAGAAAGGCGAGGAACTGGAGCCCGAAGAAATGGCGACGGCCTGGCATAACCTGGGGATGATCATGTATAGGATGGACGACATGGCAGAAGCCCGTAATCACCTCATGAAAGCCCTGGAACTGAACAAGTCGATAGGGCTTCACCTAAAGTGGGCCTACGGCCTTGTCGAACTGGCCAGGGTCTCGCTACGCGAAGGCAATCCCGAGGAGTCTCAGCGACTTATTGATGAAGCCATGCCTCACATCGACGAGCACGCCAACCGTGAGAGAGGATGGATATGGCTCATAAGAGGCTGCATACACAGGAGGGCGGGCAGATTCCCTCAGGCCGCAGAATTGGGAAGGCAGGCAGTGGATTGCTTCCAGAGAGAAGGAGCCCAGCGAGACCTGGCGTGCGCTGCGCTCTGGCTGTCTCAGGTATTCAGGGAAATGGGCAACAGCCAGGAGGAACGCCTCATGGAAAAACGGGCGTTTCAGATATACGAGAAAGGACGCTGGGACATACGGGAGCTCCACAGAGAATGCTCTCTCCTGAGCCCATCGCAATCAAAACCACCGAGAGGAGATGAGAGCGAATGACCACTTATTTCGCCTCCAGGGGAAAAGCCAATACCGAGGAAACCGTCAGGCTGGCGCTGGCGCGAGCCAAAGAGGCAGGCATCAAACACATTGTAGTCGCGTCTAATACGGGTTTCACCGCAAGGCACTTTGTAGGCAAGGACGTCAACGTGGTCTGCGTCACCCACCACATCGGGTTTAGAGGACCCGGACTGGACGAAATGGGACCTGAGACCCGCAGGGAGCTCAAGGAGGCCGGAGTTCAGGTCCTGACTACAACCCACCTCTTCGCAAATGTCGAGAGGGCCATCACCCAGAAACAAGGCGGCCTGTACCCCGGCGGGATAATCGCGGATACTCTGCGGATGTTCTCCCAGGGGATAAAAGTCGCCCTGGAAATCGCGGTGATGGCTTTGGATGCCGGACTTATCCCTTACGGCGAGCCTGTGATCTCGGTCGGCGGCTCGGGCGCCGGCGCGGATAGCGCTGTGATGCTCGTACCGTCTCACGCCAAGACGTTCTTTGAAACGCAGGTCTTGGAGATCATCTGCAAACCGCGGAACACTAGAGCATAGGTTACCGTCAAGCACTGGAAAGAAGGGTGACGCCAATGGCAGACCTTGTCAATGTATCTTTGTCCCGTTTGGCCGGCTTTCTAGTATCAATGGGGGAAGACGGACGCTTGACCTTCGGAGAAGGAGTAGTGGCCCCCGAGCCGTCGGTGAGGCGCTTGGAGGACCTCAGAGAGGTGCTGTTGTACCCCGGCGAGCCCGGGCCTGACCCGCTTTATCACATGTATCGCGGCACAGGCCTCCAGAGCGACCGGCGGGCGATGGAGGACGCAGGCCTCAGGTACGACATTACGGTCATCTACCCGGGCAAGATAGGGGCGGAGTACGTGAAAACCCTTGGTCACTACCATCCTAAAGCCCCGGGGCACCCTTGGACTTATCCCGAGGTCTACCAGATCCTCTACGGCAAGGCCCACTTCCTTATGCAGCGGGGAGGCGAGGTCAGCGGGCAAGTTGACGATTTCGTCGTTGCGGACTTCGCCGAAGGCGACATCCTATTAATACCACCTTTCTACGGTCACGTAACGGTGAACCCCGGCCAAGTACCTCTGGTCTTGGCCAACTGGATCGCCAGGGACTTCCAATCGGTGTACGACCCCATTAAACTGCGTAAAGGGTTGGCCTTCTACGACGTTGAATACAAAGACCAGAGCATATTCATGCCCAACGACAGCTACGGAGAACACCCGAAGCCCCGGCTGGTGAAGCCCAGAGACTACCCGGAGATAGGGCTCAGGCAGGGGGAAAGCATGTACAAGGCGTGGCAGGAAGGCGCCAATCTTGATTTTCTGGTGAAGCCGTCCCGCCAAGCGCGTCTGTGGGCCGATTTGGGGGTACCCGCCGGAGAATAACCGGGCCGGCCCGCAAAGAGAGGTGGGAGAGTGTCCGATATCAGCGAACCTATCGAAGGTTTCAACGCCAACCTGGTACTCATAACCGGACTCTCCGGCGCGGGCAAGTCTCAAGCCCTTAGGACTCTGGAGGACTTGGGTTACTATTGCGTCGACAACCTTCCTCCGGCCCTGATCCCGACCTTCATGCAGCTGTGCAAGCAGCTGGAAGAGCCCATATCCAAGATTGCCATGGGTGTGGACGTTCGAGGCCGGGAGTTTTTCGAAGACCTCTCGGGCGCTCTGGAAACTCTGAGCCTTGACGGAGTGAAACCGGCCATCTTGTTCCTCGAGGCCGACAACGATGTTTTGGTGAGGCGGTACAAGGAAACCCGCAGGCGTCACCCGCTCTCTCCGCAAGGAAGCACCCTGGAGGGCATACGGGACGAGCGTGACATGCTCTCCGATATCAGGTCCAAGGCGACTCTCATCATCGACACGTCCAACCTGAGCACATCTGACCTCAGAAAGCAGTTGATCGAGGTCTTCTCGAAGACGGTCAAGTTGCAGAAATTGCTGATAACGATAGTCACGTTCGGGTTCAAGTACGGCCTCCCGCTTGACGCCGATCTCGTTTTTGACGTGAGGTTCCTTCCCAACCCCCACTACGTCGCCGAACTCAGGCCCCTCACCGGACTGGACACCAAGGTAAGTCGTTACGTGCTCAAACCCACCTTGGCCAAAGGCTTCTTCAACCGGCTCACCAAGTTTGTCGACTTCCTCCTGCCGAATTACGTTGACGAAGGAAAGTCTCACCTCACCATCGCCATAGGCTGTACAGGAGGAAGGCACCGGTCAGTCACGATAGGAGAAGCTCTCCGCGCCCACCTGGAAGCCAACGAACATACTGTAGTAGTCGAGCATAGGGATATCGAGCGGGGAGAATCTGGAGGTCCTGGTCATTGAGCCACCTGCAGAAACTTAAGATAGTGGCCGTAGGCGGGGGTACTGGTCTCGCCAGTGTGTTGAGAGGCTTCAAGTCGCTGGAATGCGACCTGACGGCCATAGTCACGGTCGCCGACGACGGCGGAAGCTCGGGCAAGCTCAGGAAAGACATGGGGATGCTCCCTCCGGGAGATATCCGGAACTGCCTCCTGGCTTTGGCTGAAGCGGAGCCCGACATGGCCAACCTATTCAACCACAGATTTACCCGGGGGACCCTTGCGGGACACAACTTCGGGAATCTGTTTCTCGCCGCCATGACCGAGATGACCGGCGACTTCCAGTTGGCGGTCAGAACCATGTCCAGAATCCTCGCGGTAAGAGGTAGAGTGGTCCCTGCGACCTTGAGCGACGTCACCTTGCGCGCCGTGATGGACGACGGTTCGGTGGTCTTGGGGGAATACGCGATCCCTCAGGTCAGGAAACGCATCGTGAGGCTCAGCCTGTGCCCTCCCGAACCGCCTGCGCTGGATGACGCCGTGAGCGCGATCAGGAGAGCGGACGGGATCGTCATAGGCCCGGGCAGTCTGTACACATCGGTCATCCCCAACCTGTTGGTCCCAGGAATCAGGGAAGCCATAGCGACTTCGAAGGCCAGGAAAATATACGTGTGCAACATCATGACCCAACCGGGTGAGACGGACGGCTACTCAGTGGCCGATCACGTCCTCGCCATCGAGAAGCATGCCGGCCGCCTGGTCACATCGGTATTGGCCAATATCGCCGAGGCCCCGGCGGAGACGGCCGCCAAATACGCCGGAGAGGGGCGGTACCAGGTTCGACTTGACCGGGCCGCTTTGATTGAGAGGGGATACTCGGTCGTACCGGGGGACTACCTGTCCAAGGGCGATCTGGCCAGACACGACTCGTCAAAACTGGCCAGGTCCATAATCGGATTTGTTTCAGACAAAGGAGCTTCCACGTTGCGGGGAAGGAAGGTAGCGTCAGGGACTTGAGGGACAGAAAGGGCACCTTTTCACGCGCCGTCAAAGAGGAGCTGGCGAGGGTAAAAACGAGGGATCGCAGAGAGGCCTATTGGGAGATACTCGCCCTACGGAGGTACCTGAAACGCCCCAAAGATTTGAAGCACGGCGAGGGAGTCCCGGTCGAGCCGTTCCTTATGCGGCGTCGCATATATCTCATGAAGCAATGGGGAGCCCGTGAAGCTCCCGAGTCTCTGCCGCCGGCACCCTCAAGTGTCCTGTCATCGAACTCGTCTTGCAGGCGGGCATTCCTGCGAGGGGCTTTCCTGGCCCGCGGGTCGATATCTTCGCCCGTGCGGAACCACCACCTCGAGATAGCTCTCCCCACGTCCAAAGATGGGTTGTTGGTGAGCTCGCTGCTCGGCAAGGAGGGACTGAAGAGCGGGCTCGTCCGGCGTCGTTCCTCACATGTGGCCTACCTCAAGGACGCAGATGAGATCGCCGAGTTTCTGCGGATGACCGGGGCTTTCCAGGCCGTCATGGACTACGAGGACATAAGGGCCCGGAAGTCTCTCAAGAGCTCGGTCCTGAGAGTCGTCAACATGGACAGAGCCAATGTCTCCAGGGCGGTAGAAGCATCGATCAAACAGCTCCGGGATATTCGGACGATAGATGAAGAGCTCGGCCTCTCTCACTTACCCGCCGCCTTAAAGGAGCTCGCCCGGTTGCGGCTGGAAAACCCCGACCTTACTATGGAGGAACTGGGACAGCTCTTGGTCCCGGCGGCATCCAAGTCGGCCGTGAACCACCGGTTCAGGAGGATCGCCCAGATAGCGGAAGGCTTGCGTAAACAGTCAGGCGGGGAACCGGAGTCCCCCGCCTAATCGTCCAAGATCTTTCAGCGACGTCTACTCCACCAAGACCTCGATGTGGGTCTGTTCTTCTTCATCCACCACGTCGATGATCTTGCCTTTGAGGCCGTAGTTGATGGCTGACCTCAGTTCCTCAAGGTTGACACCCATACCGTTCAGGTCCACGCCCCCAAAAGAGGCGACCTTGGTACCGGTGCGAAGCGCCCAGTCCACAAGCCCTATCGGCAGGTTGACTGATACCTTCGGCTTGTTCGTCTTGAGGTCTGTGATCCTAACCCTTAACCACCTGGCCTTGGACTGTGGCGCCTCCGGCTCCTCTTCAGGCGTGCCGAGCGCCTCCAAGATCTTCATGGCCTCTTCCACGGTGATCTTGCCTTCCTTAACCATGTTAAGGACGCGAACCCTCTCTTCTTCCACAAGACCGGCCTCCTCTTCATAACCCAGAGGTTCTAGAATATTACGGTTACCCTACCGGATGCCGTAGACGCCTTGATGGAGCCTTTCACCTCGGCCGCATCGTAGTTCTTGCTCCGGGCCTTGTAGCGCCTGGAACCGGATACGTGCCTGGTCTCATTTATGAGGACCTCAGCGTCGTCAAGTCCGGCAACGTCGACCCTGCCCGCGACAGATGACGCCTCCACCTCATAGGCGGCTCCGGGTGTTCTACGGACATTCAACTCGATTCTTCCGTTGGCGCTCGATAGGTCCCAACTTCCCGCGCCTTCCACATCGGCTTCCACCCTGCCGTTGGCGGTCCTGATGGTCAGGTCTCTCACTTTTCCGGTGAACTGGATTCTGCCGTTGGCCGAATCCAGGTCGGCAGTCCGAAATTCATTGCGTGTGGCCTCTATGCGCCCGTTTGCCGTGGAAGCCCTGAGCGAGGAGCCCGACAGTCCGTCCAGGACCAACCGCCCATTGGCGGAACTCACTGTGACGCCGGCCTCTCTGTCTCTCGGCAGGGTCAGTGCAAAGTGAACCGACACATTTGCGCCGAGGAACCCTCCACTCAGTTCCTTCGTCCGGGCGACGAGGTTGAGTCCGTCCTGCTTGAACTCATACAAATCGTTCACCTTGGTCTTGGCTTCCTCTTCGGTCAAGGCCCTGACTCTTCTATTGACAACGAGTCTGTACCCGGGTTCATCCCATGTGTCCAACGAAATCCGTCCGTTTCGAGTAGTCAGTTCCACCTTGAGCTCGCCCTCAGAAGGAAGCTCGCCCCTTATCTCCTCGGGGAAATCGAACTGGTTTCCTCCTCCGAATGCCCACCCGCCACCGAAAATGCGTCCGAAGATCTTACCCAGGTTCTCGCCGCTCTCTCCCAGCACCTTACCCAGGTTTTCACCTTCGCGAGCGATCCTTTCGGCAAACTCCTCGGCATGCCTGGCGGCAGCTTCGGCGGCCACTTCGGCCTTCTTGACGCTGGCCTCTACGGTTCTTCGAATGCTCTCGTCCAGAGACTGACTAAAATCGGCGTCCATGGGGGCGGGCGCTTTGTCCGCCTGGCGCGGAGGCGCAGGGGAAACACTGGGCCTGGCAGGCGCCTGAGGCCCAGACTCGCCGACGGCCCTCAGGAGCTCTGCGCCTTGCTCGGGGGTTATCTTTCCGTCGGCCACCATCTGCAGAATCAGCATCTTCTCTTCTTTAGACACTAGGTACTCCTCCCTCTTTGGCCACCCTTGGTTTGGGCCTCTTCTCCCCGGCCCAGGGCGGTCATATGGATAACCCCGTCGCGGCGATGCTAACCGTTCCGGGGGTTTTCCCCATACTAACTATTTGAGGTTCTTGAGCTGCCTGGCGGCCTCCTGAGCCGAAATCTCGCCTCTGGAGAGCCTCTCGATGATCGTCTTCTTCTGTACGGCACGCTGGGCCAAAGAGACATCCGGTTCGGAATCCACCGGGTACCCGAGGGCCTTTATGAGGGCCTCCAGCCGCCCGCGGACCGTCGGATATGATATGCCCAGCTCCTTCTCAACGTCGCGGATGTTCCCCCGGTTCTTTATGAAGATCTCCGCGAACGCCCTCTGTTCCTGGGGGAGCTTGCAGAACTTGCAGAGATCGAAATGACCCGAGACACGAGTGCTGCAGGAAGGGCACTGGAGCTCGGTTACTTCGAGGTTACCCCCACACACGGGACACTTGCCTATCACTTCTGCCATGGCTCTCACCTTCCGCTGTCAATATTATGCGCCGGATTAATATATGTCAATATACGTCTCAATAAATTCAAGGTTTCGTATAAAACTCCTTTGCCGGCCCTCCTCTCTGGAATCCTTTCGTAGCCCCTCACCATGCTCTTGCGGGGCCCCTTTCTTGACTCTCCAACCCAATAGATGGTAACATCATCAAAGAGTTACAGCGCTCAGCAAGAAGAGCGGTTCACGGAGTCACTTTACACAACAACACTTCCCCGGTGAACACAAACTTCCGTTTTGCGCTGAATCTCCCTATGGGAGAGCGGGGGACCCAAAGGCATCAGGGGCTAATCCCGAAACGGTAGGGCTACTTCATCGGCCCGCGCCCGTCAGCTAACCTCGTAAGCGTCGATGGGGGACACTTGCAGTGCAAGAGCGTCAGGAGGCGGAGGTACCCACGAAAGAATAGCGAGTCTCCTACCATGAGAGACCGCGCGACGGCCCTCCCAGAGTTGGCGCCTTCAGAGGCTTGAGGCATCATGGGATGCCACCCCTGTCGGTCTTCGCTGACCGCTGATCTCCTATTCACCAGATCACGAAAGGGGAGGCTGTGAAATGACTCACATGAGGAACCTGCAGAGGTCGGTTGTCCTCGTCCCGGTCGCTATTTTGGCCCTGGCCCTCTTTGTCGGGGTCTCCGGTTGCGCCCCGAAGGAGCCGGCAGTCACCGGAGAAACCCTCTCGATCGTCATTGACTGCGAGGCCAACCGGAAAGACGAAGCCGAAGCTGTCGCTTCCCAGCTCAGAAACATCGGTATACAGGCAGAAGCCCGGACTTGGGAATGGAGCGCCATGAAGGCCGAATTCATGGAGGGCAACCGCCAGCTCTACATGACCGACTGGGGCAGCTCCTACTTCGACCCATTTGACTTGGCCATACCAAAACTGGCCACAGGCGAGCGGGGTAACTACTCGTTTTATTCAAACCCGGAAGTGGACGACCTCTTGAGCCAAGCCACTTCGGCCACCGATGACGAGACACGAAAGGCCTTGTACTTTGAGGTGCAGGACATCATCTACAAAGATTGCCCTTGGGTTTTCGGGTACTGCCTTGAGGAGACCGCCGCGGCCTCGACCAAAGTGGGAGGTTGGCGCGTATCCATGGACTCCCGTATCAACCTGCACGACGTCACCGTGGAGGGAACGGGTACGATTAAGATCGGCCTGGGCATCGACAAGATCGTTACCATGGATCCGGGCAACTACCGCGACCGCGATACTGAGACCGTGATAAGGAACGTTTTTGACGCCCTTGTCACGCGGACTTGGGATGGCGAAGTAATCCCCGAGATAGCCGAGTCGTGGGAAACACCCGACCCGACTACATATGTGTTCAAGATAAGAGAGGGGATCAAGTTCCACAACGGAGAGGCGCTGGACGCCGACGACGTTGTGTTCACCTTCGAGAGAATCCTCCAAGAGAACGGCATTGGAGGCCAGACCTCTCCGAGGCTGGGACTCTTGGGCCCGCTGGCTTCGGTGGTCAAGAACGACGACTACACGGTCACCTTCACTCTTGAGAACCCGTTCCCTGTCTTCCCTCAGGCCCTGTGTCACTTCCAGATTGTGCCCAAGGACTATGTGACTGAGGTGGGAGATGCCGGGTTCGCCGAGAAGCCGGTCGGCGCGGGCCCCTTCATGTTCAAGGAGGGTCGTCTGGATGACCAGGTCGTCCTCACGCGATTTGAAGATTATTACGGTGGGGCGCCGGACCTCCCGCCCGTAGGGCCTGCCCGCATCGACACGGTGGTATTCCGCATGATGCCCGACCCGGCGACCAGAGTTGCCGCCTTGAAGGCCGGCGAGATCCACATAGCCGACAAGCTCCCACCCGACATGGCCGATTCATTGTCGGGCGATCCCAACGCAAAAGTTGAATCGGTCCCAGGTACCAGGACGTACGGCATAGAGTTCTGCCTAACCAAGCCCCCATTCGATGACGTCAAGGTCCGGCAGGCACTGAACCATGCCATCGACTGGGATACCATTATAGCCACCATTTACGGAGGCAAGGCCACCAGACTGTCGACGGCGTTCATACCGAGCGGCTTTGGGTACAACCATGACCTAAAGCCATACGAGTACGATCCGGCCAAAGCGGTTGAGCTTCTGAGAGAGGCCGGCTTCAACGTTTCACTTCCTACCGAGTAGACCTAAGGAGGCGAGTGTGACGTGCGTGGAGTGAAGATCCTGGAGAGAGCGCTGGCCGCGCTGCCCATCATGCTGGGAGTGTGCATAGTCGTCTTTCTCTTCATGAGGCTCCTACCCGGAGACCCCGTAGACATCATGTTGGGGGAAGCCTCAAACGTCACCCAGGAGGAAATAGACGCGCTAAGATCCCAGTTCAATCTGGATGATCCACTCCACGTGCAACTCGCCTCTTATCTCATGCGGGTCCTTAAGGGGGACCTTGGCTACTCCATATCCCGGTCGTCCAACGTAGGCAAGCTCCTCCTCGAGGCCCTTCCGGCTACCGTCGAGCTGGCCCTGGCGGCCATCCTGATAGCGCTCGCGGTGGCCGTGCCACTCGGTATCATCACGGCCGTGAAGCATAAGTCGCTCATCGACCGCTCCAGCATGGCATGTTCATTTCTGGGGATATCCATGCCGGCTTTCTGGCTCGGCATAGTCCTAATCCTGATCTTTTCGGTGCACCTCAAGTGGCTTCCGACATCGGGAAGGGCGACATACGGGTTGGTCCCGTCTCATGTCACCGGTTTCTACGTCTTGGATTCGATCCTTACAGGCAACCTGCCTGCGCTCAAGGACTCCCTCAGGCACCTGGTGTTGCCCTCCATAGCCCTGGGCGCGGCGCCCGCGGCTGTGATCACGAGGATAATCCGCTCATCCATGCTCGAGACCCTCAGAAAAGACTACGTGACCTACGCCAGAGCCAAGGGCGTCGCCGAATGGGCGGTCATCATCAAGCACGCTTTCAGAAACGCCCTCATACCTGCGGTAACGGTGACGGGCCTGGAGATTGGCGGCCTCTTGGGCGGGAACATGGTGGTTGAAACCATATTTGGATGGCCGGGTATGGGACGGCTGGTGGTGGACGGCATCTTCAGTCGCGACTACTCGCTTGTACAAGGGGCGGTCATGGTATACGGACTCACGTTTGTGACGGTGAACCTCATCGCCGACATCCTCTACACATGGCTTAACCCAAAACTCGTAGTCGGAGAGAAGGTGTAAGGACTTGATAAGGGGAGAGAGCACACAGGCCAGTGTCAGGCGAAGGTTGATGCGTTTGCGCCTCAGGCTGTGGGCAGAGAGCGCCGGGGCGACTCTCAAGCGCTTGGGCCGCAACAAGTCCGCAGTCGCCGGCGCGGTGGTTGTGACCGCCATCGTGCTGGCGGCAGTCCTGGCCCCGCTCATTTCCCCCTATTCGCCGGACAAGATGAACCTGAACGACAGGTTCAGCCCGCCGGGCGGCGAGTACGTATTGGGGGCCGATCATTTGGGCCGTGACGTACTCACGCGCATCCTCCACGGCGCACGGGTCTCCATCTTGGTGGGCCTCATAACGGTGGCCATCTCCATTTTCACCGGAGGAGTCTTGGGCGTGCTTGCAGGCTACTATGGAGGCACCCTCGACACGTTCATGTCCAGACTCACAGAGGTGCTCCTGGCATTCCCCTACCTCATCTTCGCCATAGGCGCGATGGCCATGCTGGGGCCAGGGTTCTGGAACCTAGTCTGGGCTCTCTGCTTCAAGGGATGGGTTGAGTTTTTCAGGCTGGCCAGAGCGGGAGTCTTGGCCGAAAAGACCAAAGAATACGTGGAAGCAGCCAAAGTCTTAGGGCGGTCAGACCTGGAGATAATGGGCTTTGAGATACTCCCCAACATCGTGAACCCGCTATTGGTGGTGGGAACCCTGCGGATGGGCACCATGATGGTCATGGAAGCCTCCTTGAGTTTTCTGGGGATCGGGATCCCTCCCAGGATCCCGACATGGGGCTCCATGATCCAAGACGGATACCGCTTCATCTTGAACGCGTGGTGGCTGTCGACGTTTCCTGGGATCATCTTGGTCGCTCTTGTCTTGTCGGTGAATCTCGTCGGGGAGGGACTGCGGGAAGTCCTGGACCCTGACCTTCAGACTTTCTGAGTACGTGAAAGGAGGCGCTCCACATGGCAGCACCCGGCGATAAGGAGGTCCTTTCCATAAAGGGGCTTCAAGTCTGTTACCGGACCGACAGGGGCCCGGTACGGGCCGTGAGAGGAGTGGACCTTTCGGTCCGCGAAGGCGAGATCGTGGGGCTGGTGGGAGAATCCGGGTGCGGAAAAAGCGCCACGCTCCTATCGGTGATGAGGCTCCTCCCGTTTCCCGGCGAGATCGTTGCCGGAAGCATAGAAGTTGACGGGACCGATGTCCTGGCGCTGAACGGGAAAGGGCTTCAGGCGCTTCGAGGAGGCACCGTGGCCATGGTGTTCCAGGACCCCATGTCCACCCTGAACCCCGCCCACCAAATCGGGGCGCAGATGAAAGAAGCCTTGAGAGTCCACGGACTGCCCAGTACCCGTAGTGTTCTGGTAGACCTCCTCAAAGAAGTCGGGATACCTTCGCCCGAGACGGTGCTCGGGTACTACCCACACCAATTGAGCGGCGGGATGCAGCAGCGGGTGATGATCGCCATATCTCTCTCCTGCCGCCCCAAACTCATCTTGGCCGATGAACCCACCACCGCGTTGGATGTCACTATCGAAGCCCAGATCCTTGACTTGCTGAGGCAGATAAATCGCGACAGAGGGACCGCCATAGTCCTCGTCACCCACAACCTGGCCGTCGCGTCTCAGTTCTGCCACCGCATCGCCGTCATGTACGCCGGTCAGATAGTGGAGGAAGGCAGCGTTAAGGATGTCCTGTCGCGCCCTCTCCACCCGTACACACGCGGGCTCATCGGGTGCATCCCTAGGTTTCGGAAGGGCGTTCCGCTCACACCCATACGGGGACAGGTAGCCGATCTATCCGAGAACCATGAGGGATGTGCCTTCTACCCCCGGTGTGACAAGGCGGTACCCGGTTGCCTGGAGACCCTTGAGTCCCTCTTGGACGCCGGAGACAGAATGGTCAGGTGCCACAGATACGGTGTGCCGGAATACGGCGATGTGGCCGCCGCCCAGGATTCGGGGTGTTCGTGAGTGGAGGCTGCCGCTTCCTTGAAGGAAAGGACTCCCCTGGTCAAGACCATCGGCCTGAAGCGCTACTTCTACTCGAGGCCGGGATTCTTGGCCCGGTGCCTTCTCGGCGAGAAGGAACGTACAACCAAGGCGGTTGACGGCGTAGACATTTATATCGAGGAAGGCGAGACCCTCGGCCTCGTGGGAGAGTCGGGATGCGGCAAGAGCACCCTAGGCCGAGTCATCGTAGGACTCTATGCGCCGACTGCAGGTCAGGTCCTCTATGAAGGGAAAACCGAACCTAATGGGCAGATGATATTCCAGAACCCCTACGCGTCACTGAATCCACGCCACACGGTGCGTCAGATACTCGGGGTCTCTCTGGAGAAAAGGGGCGTGCCGCTGGAGGAACGGGAAGACGAGTCGGTCAAGTTGCTCGAGAGGGTCGGACTCACCCCCCTTCACCTGGACCAATACCCACGCCAGTTCAGCGGCGGGCAGAGGCAGCGGATCGGGGTGGCTCGAGCCCTTGCCATGCGGCCGCGCCTCATCGTCGCCGACGAACCGGTATCGGCCCTAGACGTATCCGTACAAGCCCAGATACTGAACCTCCTCGAGGGGCTCCAGGCGGAGACAGGTGTCTCGTTCCTGCTCATATCCCACGACCTCGCCGTGGTGCACCATGCCAGCCATAGAGTGGCGGTCATGTATCTAGGCAAGATTGTCGAGACGGCGCCGACCGAAAGCCTCTTCGAAAACCCTTCCCACCCTTACACTCAGGCGTTGCTTTCGGCCATTCCGCGCCTGGGAGCGACCGGCGAGTCCAGGATACGGCTTCAGGGCACGGTGCCTTCGGCAGTGGACCCGCCCCCTGGCTGCAGGTTTCAGACAAGGTGCGCCCACAAAATGGACATCTGCGCCGAGATGGAACCCCTGCCGGTGGAGATCAGAGGAGACCCGGGTCACGTGGTCTGGTGTCACCTGCGCGCCTCAAAGTCTTGAGGATCGTTGCGGCCAAGTCGGGACCTATCCCCCCTACGCGTGCCACTTCTTCCGGAGTGGCGTCGCGGATGGAGGCAACGTCTCCGAATACCCTGAGCAGCTCCCGCGCCTTGACCGGGCCGACTCCGGGGATCTCCAAGAGCGCCGACTGAGTCGCCCTCTTTCCGCGCAAGGCCCTGTGGTATGAGACCGCGAACCTGTGAGCTTCATCTCTCAAACGCATGACCAGAAAGAGCCCTCCCGAGTCACGGGGAAGCTCAACCGGTTCGGACCGTCCCGGAAGGAAAACCTCCTCATTCCGTTTGGCCAGGCCCGCCATCGGTATGGAGAGGCCCAGCTCATCCAGCACTTCCTGGGCCGCGCTGACCTGGCCTTTACCGCCATCGACCACTATGAGGTCGGGGAAGACGGCAAACTTCCCGGGCTTTCCCGACGTCCTGGCTTCTTCCCTCTCGGCCAATCCCTTCCGGAACCGGCGCCACAAGACTTCCTGCATCATGGCGAAGTCATTGGGCTTGCCGTCAACCTTCATCCGGAACTTCCTATATTGAGACTTGTCCGGCCTCCCATTGGTGAGGACCACCATTGAGGCCACGGCTTGCTTGCCGGTCAAGTTGGAGATATCGTAACCCTCGATGCGTCTCGGGAGCTTCTCTAACCCTAAGCTATCTCGTAGAGCCTCCATGGCCCTGTTGTTGGCGTCGGTTTCACGCTGCTCTTTGGGGATCTGCTCGGCAAGCATGTTTCTGGCGTTGTCCTGGGCCATGAGGACCAGTTCCTTGAACCTCCCCCGTCTGGGGGTCCTTATGCGGATGGCGCGCTCTCTCTGGCCCGACGCGCGCCGCGCTTCACCCAAGAACGCCTCCAGCTCCTTGGAGGACGAGAGCTCGACAGGCACAAGGATCTCGCTTGGGAACACCTGGGCCGAGGAATAGTACTGGGAGATGAACGCCTCGATCACCCGGGCATCGCCTTCCTCGGCCGCGCCCTGCAGCATGAACCCTTCCTTTCCGACCAGCTTCCCTTCTCTCACGGGAAGGAGCGCAACAAAGGCGGAGTCTCCGGAACGAGCCAGCCCGATGAGGTCCCTGTCTTTCCAGTCGGGCACGGTTATGAGCTGCTTGCGTGTTACGTCTTCCAGGGCCCTGATCTGGTCCCGGACCCTTGCGGCCTTCTCAAACTCCATATCTTCCGCATACTTACCCATCCGGCGTTCAAGCCTGGTCTTTACTTCTTCGTGGCGGCCCTCTAGGAACTTCACGACCTCGTCAATCATCGCCCTATAGTCGCCATCATCAAGGGTGCCGGTGCAGGGGCCCATACACCTCTGGATATGATAGTCGAGACACGGGCGGGTAGCCTGAGCAAGGGTAGTGTCCGTGCATGTACGGTAAGGAAAAATGCGCCTCAGCAAAGCCAGGGTCTCTCTCACTGAAGCGGCTCTGGTGAAGGGGCCAAAGTACCTGGCTCCGTCCTTGCTACGCCTCCTCACCAGAGTGACCCTTGGCCACTGATCGGCTACCCCAACCCGGATGTAAGGGTAATGCTTGTCGTCGCGGAGCCGGATATTGTATTCGGGCCTGTGCTTCTTTATGAGGTTGAGTTCGAGTATCAATGCCTCGGTCTCAGACCCTACGATGATGGTCTCCAGGCGCGCCACTTTGGACATGAGGGCCTCGGTCTTCGGCGGGAGGTTCGATGCGAAGTAGGACCTCAGTCTGTTTCTGAGGCTCTTGGCCTTCCCGACGTAGAGCACCTTGCCGTCGAGCCCCCGGAACACGTAAACCCCGGGGGACTCAGGACACTCCCTTATCTTCTCGGCAAGCTCGTGCCGGTCGCCGACCAGCCCTGTCCACGCCGTTTCATCGTGAGTAAGAGGTCTTTCCAAACTCAGTTGCCTCCGGCCGTGTGGGTTTCGACAGTGGGTTTCGAGCCGCCGGCAGTCCGGCTCAACAACTTCCGCAGGAACTGACCTGTATGGGAACGCTCGTTCTCGGCTATCTCCTCGGGAGTCCCGGTGGCCACCACCGTCCCGCCCTCTTCACCGCCTTCGGGCCCCAGGTCGATGATATAGTCGGCGCTCTTGACCACGTCAGGGTTGTGTTCGATGACGACTACCGTACTGCCTGCATCAACCAACCGCTGAAGGACGTTGAGGAGCCGGCGCGTGTCCTCGAAGTGCAGCCCTGTCGTAGGCTCATCCAGGATATATAGAGTGCGCTCGTTTCCTCGCCTGCTGAGCTCGGTGGCCAGCTTCACGCGCTGGGCTTCCCCTCCCGACAGTGTGGTGGCCGGTTGACCCAACCGGATGTATCCAAGCCCTACGTCTGCAATGGTCGAGAGGCGCCGGTGAATTGAGGGCACGTCCCGGAAAAGGCCTAGCGCTTCTTCCACGGTCATGTTCAGGACCTCGGATATATTCTTGCCGTGGTACTTGACCTCGAGGGTCTGGCTGTTGTACCTCTTGCCGCCACACACCTCACAGGGAACGTAGACGTCGGGGAGAAACTGCATCTCAATTCGGATTATGCCGTCGCCCTTGCAGGCCTCGCATCTCCCGCCCCTCACGTTGAAACTGAACCGTCCCGGTTTGTACCCGCGCACTTTGGCATCGGGCGTCATGGCGAAAATATTGCGGATGTCGGTAAACGTACCTGTATAGGTGGCCGGGTTGGACCTGGGAGTGCGTCCTATAGGCGACTGGTCGATGTTTATGACCTTCTCCAAATGCTCCAGTCCCAGTATCTCGTCGTGGTCTCCCGGTCTGGTGCGGGTGCCGTGTAGAACGGACGCGAGCTTGCGGTAAAGGATGTCGTTCACTAGGGTGCTCTTGCCCGAACCCGATACACCCGTCACGCACGTAAATACTCCCAAAGGGATATCCACATCTATGTTCTTGAGGTTGTGCTCTCTGGCGCCCTTAATCCTCAAGAACTTGCCGCTCCGCGAACGCCGCTCAGGCACAGGGATGCTCCTTCGCCCGGACAGGTATTGACCCGTAAGCGACTCCTCGCAGGACAGGACATCGTCAAGAGTGCCCGAGACCACAATAGAGCCTCCGTGCTCTCCCGCGCCCGGCCCCACGTCGACTATGTGATCGGCAGTCCGTATCGTATCTTCGTCGTGCTCCACAACTATCAGCGTGTTGCCCAAATCTCTAAGGTGAGTGATGGTCTTCAGGAGTCTCTCGTTATCCCGGGGATGAAGGCCAATGCTGGGTTCGTCGAGTACGTAAAGGACTCCCACCAGTCCCGAGCCTATCTGTGTCGCCAACCTGATGCGTTGCGCTTCGCCGCCTGCCAGAGTGCCTGCGTGTCGGGATAGGGTGAGATAGCCGAGACCTACATTCATGAGAAACTGGAGCCTTGCCCGCAGTTGCTTCATCACCTGGTTGGCGATGATCGCTTCTCGCTCCGTGAAATCGACCGTATCCAGAAACTTCAGCGCTCCTTGAACCGACATGGACGTGACTTCACTGATGTTCTTGCCGCCTACGGTTACGGCCAGCGCTTCAGGCTTGAGCCGGGTCCCTCCGCACGCCGGGCACGGACGCGTGGCCATGAACTCCTCGACCCACAGGCGGATATAATCGCTGGACGCCGACTTGTGCCGTCGCTCAAGGTTGGGGATGACCCCCTCGAACGCGACGTTCCTGTCACTGGTCCTTCCATACTGGTTCTCGTAGTGGAAGGGGATGCGCCGGCCACCACTGCCGTAGAGGATGATATTGACCTGCTCTTCGGTCAGCGTGTCAAATGGCGATTCGGTCGGAATATCGAAGTGCTTGCAGACGGCGTAAAGAAGCTGCATGTAGTAGCCGTCAGGCGTTCCGCTCCAAGGCGCAACTGCCCCGTCACTCAGGGACTTCCTCCGGTCGGGCACGATGAGGTCCGGATCCAGCTCCATGTTCACGCCCAACCCGTTGCAGGAAGGACAAGCCCCGAACGGGTTGTTGAAGGAAAAGAGTCTGGGTTCGATCTCTGGAAGATTGATGCCGCAGTCGGGACATGCCAAGGCTTCAGAGAAAGTGAGATCGGAAGAGCCCTGAACCTCTACCACCACCAAGTTGCCTGAGAGTCCGATGGCGGTTTCGATCGAATCCACAAGACGGGAGCGAATGCCCTCCCGCCTCACCAACCTGTCGACGACCACCTCTATGGTGTGGTTCTTCTTCTTATCCAGGCGCCTCCCGACAAACTCGCCGACCTCTCCTACGGTCCCGTCCACCCGCACTCTGAGGTAACCGGCCCGCTGGATCTCCTCGAAGACCTTCTCATGCTCCCCCTTACGGCCCCGGACTATGGGGGCCAGGACCGAAAAACGCGTGCCCTCGGGAAGTTCCTCTATCTGGTCCGCTATCTGATCAACGGTCTGTTTGGCGATGGGCTTGCCGCATTGGGGACAGTGAGGGTGCCCAACCCTCGCATAGAGGAGTCTCAGGTAGTCGTATATCTCGGTGACCGTCCCCACGGTTGACCTGGGATTGCGGGTACCTGATTTCTGGTCGATTGAGATGGCCGGCGAAAGCCCTTCTATGTAGGCAACGTCGGGTTTGTCCATGAGGCCCAGGAACTGCCTGGCGTATGCGGAGAGGGACTCCACATAGCGCCGCTGGCCTTCGGCGTAAATCGTATCGAAGGCCAGGGAGCTCTTTCCCGACCCCGACAGCCCCGTGACGACTGTGAGTTTATCCCGCGGTATCTCAAGGTCGATATTCTTGAGGTTGTGCTGCCTGGCGCCTCTTATGACGATCTTATCTCTTGACATTCATCTGACCTCGCGTGTCCCTTTGGCCGAGTCTCAGCTCCAACTCCCATATCATGTCCCTGAGTAGCGCTGCTCGTTCGAACTCCAAATCTCTCGAGGCCGCCTTCATCTCTTTCCTAAACTGGTCGATGAGGCCCGGGATGGCGCGCTTGGGGACATCTTTGAGGTCGGTGTCGGCCCAGTAGTACTTGCCCTGTGATTGGACCGGCCGCTGGGCTTGGATGACATCCCGCACGGCCTTTTCCACCGTGGCGGGAGTGATGCCGTGCTTCTTGTTGTGCTCCTCTTGCTTCTTACGCCGGCGGTTGGTCTCTTCAATGGCCCTTCTCATTGAACCCGTCGCCGAGTCGGCGTACATGATGACCTTGCCGTGGACGTTTCTGGCCGCGCGTCCGATGGTCTGGATCAGTGAGGTCTCGGACCTCAGGAAGCCCTCTTTGTCGGCGTCCAAAATAGCGACCAGAGATACCTCGGGCAGGTCAAGACCTTCCCGGAGCAGGTTGATCCCAACCAGCACATCGAAAGCCCCCAACCGGAGGTCCCGGATGATCTCCATTCGCTCCAGCGTCTCCACATCGGAATGCATGTACCTGACCTTTATGCCCACATCCCGCAGATAATCGGTGAGATCCTCCGCCATCCGCTTCGTCAGCGTCGTCACGAGGACGCGCTCCTTCCTGCTCGCCGCATCGCGCACTTCGCTCACCAGGTCATCGATCTGGCCCTTGGTGGGACGCACCTCGATTTCAGGATCGACAAGCCCCGTAGGCCTGACGACCTGCTCGACTACCTGGCTTGCCTTCCCGAGTTCGTAAGGAGCGGGAGTCGCCGATACATAAATGGTCTGCCCGATCCTTGACTCGAACTCGTCGTAAGTAAGCGGGCGGTTGTCCAGGGCCGACGGCAGGCGGAAACCATACTCCACCAACGTGGTCTTGCGGGACCTGTCGCCCACGTACATCGCGCGGATCTGGGGGACCGTAACGTGAGACTCATCGATTATCACCAGGAAATCCTCCGGGAAGAAATCCAGGAGCGTGTAGGGAGGTTCACCGGGCGCCCGCCCTGTAAGATGCCTGGAGTAGTTCTCAATACCCGGGCAATAGCCCAGCTCACTGAGCATGTCCAGGTCTTGCCTGGTCCTCTGCTCGAGCCTGTAGGCCTCAAGGATCTTTCCGGCGTCCCTGAGTTCTCTGAGCCTCTCTTCCAGCTCCTCTTCGATGGACTTGATCGCCCGCTGCATCTTGGTGTCGGTCACCACATAGTGCCTTGCCGGATATACCGCTACGTGGTCCATCTCCGCCAGGGGCCTCCCTGAGAAGACTTCAAACTCCACGAGCCTCTCGACCTCATCGCCGAAAAGCTCGACTCTAATGGCCTTGTCGGTGGCTCCGGCCGGATATATCTCGACGGTGTCCCCTCTTACCCGAAAGGTGCCCCGCTGGAAATCGATGTCGTTGCGGATGTACTGGATGTCCACCAAACGCCGCAAGATGCTCTGCCTGTCCCTCACCATCCCTTTTCGAAGAGATAAGACCAGGTCGCGATAGTCTTCGGGTGACCCCAGGCCATAGATGCAGGAGACAGACGCCACCACAAGAACATCCCTGCGCTCAAACAGGGCGAAGGTAGCCGAATGGCGGAGCTTGTCTATCTCTTCGTTGATGGTCGCGTCTTTTTCAATGTACATATCGCTCTGCGGCACATAGGCCTCAGGCTGGTAGTAATCGTAGTAGCTCACAAAGTATTCAACGGCATTGTTCGGAAAAAAGGTCTTGAACTCGGAAGCCAGCTGGGCCGCCAGGGTCTTGTTGTGTGAAATGACCAGCGTAGGACGGTTCAGTTTTTCAACCACGTTCGCTATGGTGAAGGTCTTTCCCGAACCCGTCACTCCGAGGAGTACCTGATCCCTCATGCCCTTCTGGATGCCCTCCACCAGGGCGTCAATCGCCTCAGGCTGATCGCCCTTGGGCACGTAATCCGACTGAAGTTTGAAGTCAGGCATCCGGGGACATCCCTCCGCCTGACCATTATACATACGGGCATGATAGCAATCAAATGTTTGGCCCCTCCGGATCTTCAGAGGCAATCTCCCTGGTAGGAACTCTGTTCTATGAGGCCTTCCGGGCTAGGAATTTCTTCAGGAAAACCACCAGAGGACCGGAGTTGTGGGGAACTACAAGGGGAGAGTCTCCGATGCCGGGCGCCGGAAGGATGCCCACCGGTTCGGTACCATTCCTTCTTACCAAGACTTCTCGTGGTCTCTTGTCGCCGACGTTCATGAACGTAAAAGCGAGGTCACCGGGCGCGGCAAGCGCTGCTTCAAGGTCTTGACGCCCTCGCACTTCTTGCCCTCCGATCATGGTGATCCGCGCCTCTCTCTCGATCCCCGCGGCATGAGCCGGGGTACCCTCGAAGACGTCCAGCACCACGAGGTCGCCGTCAGACACGAACAGCGGATCTCTCTCGGACTCCTGGCGGTTGCCCATGCGAATCACTATCTCATGCCCGATGGGCGCAAACAGCGCGGCGACCCAGACAAAAGGCGACCAGCGAGATGCGGCTACCGCGAACCCCAGTAGGATGACGCTGAACAAGAAGAGGTTGCGGGAGGTCTCTTTCGCCTTCTCCCGGGGAGTCACCGAAATGGCCAGATCACCGTACCCAAGCGCGGCTACCACGGGCATCATCGTGAAGAGCGGGGTTCCCGGCCCTTGGACCGGCGGCGCTTTGATAAGAGGCCACCAGTCAGGCAGGTGAATGAGACCCGTCATGGCCGAAATGTCGGGGACCTTGACCATGAAGAGGACGATCAAGGGGACGGGCCAGAACCTCTGCAGCGCGAACCCGCCGACAGTCCTTCCATCCTTCCCGGGCACGTAGAGGGGCGTGGAGCAGCCGGCGCCGCTTAAGCGAATGAGGAGCGACTCTGCCGCGTGCAGGCACGCGACCAGAGCCATTATGGCCTGCACGTTGACCCTGGGCCAACCGAACACGAGGTGGCTTAGGCTCAAAAGGGCTCCGGAGTACGAGAAACACAGAAACCTGGGACTCCATAGAAAGAGGAACAGGGAGAGGGGCAAGAGGTAACTGAACCCCGCGTCGCTGACCGTTACGCCCACCATCACTAGAAGTACGGAGGCCAAGAGACCTCCGACAAGGCCCAAACCGATCCCCCAGAGGGTCTTGATGAACGCCTTGTTCTTGGACCTCCCGTAGAGCCTTTCCTCGAGAGACTGAACCCTGGCGTATTGGCCGGCGACCAACCCCAGCACGACCAAATACAACACATCCACCACAGGATTTAGGAAAATGCCGGGGTACGACTTAACGACCGATTCAAGTAACTCGTAGAAAGGCTGCACCGTTCTAAAGACATCCCCTCTATTGTGTTCCTGAAATGGCCTGGGCGGCTATTTCAAGGGCTCTCTGGAGCTGCAAGTCGTCTCCGTGGACTTCCACGTCCGGTTCCAGTCCGGCGCCGTTGATGGCACGCCCTGACGGCGTCAGGTATTCCGCTGTAGTCAGTTTCACGACCGAACCGTCCTTCAGAGGGAAGGCACCCTGCACCAGTCCCTTGCCAAATGTCCTTTCCCCGACAAGGACCCCGGCTCCGCTGTCCTGAATGGCCCCCGCCAGGATCTCCGAGGCGCTGGCGCTGCCCCCGTTGACGAGCACCACGAGTGGCATTCCCAGGCCGGAACCCTGTGAAGAGTAGGTCTCGGCAGGCGCGTTCTTGTAGTTCAAGGTCACTACGGGGCCTTTTGGCACGAACATCTCGGCGATATTGAGGCACTGGTTGACGTACCCGCCGCCGTTGTACCGGAGGTCAAGGACTATGGCCTTGGCGCCCTGGTCCTTCAGGTCTTCCAGAGCGGCGGCAACTTCGGCGTCGGAGTGCTCGTTGAAGCTCAGAAGCTCGATATATCCGATCCCGCCTTCCTTCATCGAGTAAGAAGAAGCGGGCACCACGATATCACGCCGCGTGATCGTCACGTCAAACGACTCCTGGTCTCTACCTATGGTAAGCGTCACCGAAGTGCCGGCCGGCCCCCTGATCTTGGCCGCGGCTTCGTCGCTGGTCGCAACCGGTTCGCCGTCTACCCTGAGGATGAGGTCGTCTGCTCGAAGTCCGGCCTCTTCGGCAGGCGAACCCTTCATAGGAGTCGCAATGCGCACATATTTGTCCCTGACGTCAATGGTGACGCCGATCCCCGAATAGGCCCCGGAGGTCCTTACCTGGAACTCCTCCCATTCCTGCCGTGACATGTAGGATGAGTAGGGGTCTCCAAGGCTCGTCACGACGCCCCGCGAAGCGCCCTCAAGGGCCTTCTCACGGTCCACGGGGCGGTAATAACTTTGGTCAAGGAGGTTGACTATCCCGAATACCTTGCCTATAGGTCCCGTGTAGATGAAGTAGAAGCAGGTACCCGCAGTCACCGTGACTGCCACGAGAGCCGTAATAAGGCAGAGTAAGAGCACCCGTCGTTTGGACATGAAAGGACGGCTCCCCCCTTTCCGGGGCATGGGGTTACTTTACGATGTATTCAGTCTAGCATATCCACATTCCCGCTTCCAGGCAGTACCTTACGGGAGCCAGTCCAGGGGATTGGTGGTCTGCCCGTTAATCCTGACCTCAAAATGAAGGTGAGGCCCGTTAGACACGCCGGTACTGCCGACCAAGGCGATCTGCTGTCCCTTGACGACCACGTCGCCTACCTTCACGAGGACCTTGTTTGCATGCCCGTAGAGAGTGGAGATGCCGCCGCCGTGATCTATGATGACGCAGTTGCCGTAGCCCCCGTTGACTCCGGCAAGCAGGACCGTGCCCGACTCGGCGGCTTTGATGGGGACGTTATAGTCGGCCGCATAGTCTATCCCGCTGTGAAACCGGTCGTATCCCAATACCGGGTGGTACCTCATACCGTAATAGGATGTTATCCAATACCCGGTGACCGGCCAGATCATTGAAAGCTCCCTCTGCGGAAGCTGACCTTTGGCTTGAGCCTCGGCGATAATGCGCTCCAGTGCCTTGGACTCTTGTTCCATTTCGTCCAACGCCTTCTCGAAGAGCGACTTTTCGGACATGATCTGGGCCAGGTATTTCTGCCTTTCCTCGGTCCTCCTCAAGACAGCCTCTTGCTTCTCTTCCTCCGATGCCTTGAGTTCCTCCAGTTCGTTGAGGCGGGCCTCCAGCGATTCCCTCTTGGCTACCAGTTCCAGCCTATCGGCGGTATACCCCTCGATGAGCTCGGTGTCGTCGGCTGCCAATCGCTTGAGGTAATGCAGTCTTGCCATGAGGTCTGAGAAACTCTTGGAGGTCAGGAGCACGTCGATGTAAGAAGTCTGCCCCGCCTTATACATGCTGACCAGCCGTGCGTCGAAGGCTGCCTTTTGGGCGCTCAAGCGCGCTTCAATGACGGCGATCTCTTCCCTTGTGATGCGGATCTGATCATTGTTGTAGTCGATGCTCTTCTCGATATAGGCCAGCTCTCGTTCGGACAGGGCCAGCTCGTCGTCAAGGCGACCCAACTCCTGAACAATGGTGGACTCGGTCTTCTGATGCTTGCTAATCCGGCTCTTGTACTCCTCGATCTCCTTCTGGAGTCTCTCCAGCTCGGCCATCTTCTCCCACAGATCGTCGGCGGTGAAGGCGGTCCTTGCGGGAATGAAGGGAGCCGCCACCAGAGACGCGATCATGATCAGGGCCAACGCCAATACTGCCAGAGGGCGACCTTTCATCGCCGGAACCTCCTTACACGTTCAAATGCCTTCTCAGAGAGAGAGCCGACCCCAGGGTACCGACGGCGACACCCGTGATCACCAAGATCCCTGCTATGTTGATGGCGGTTCCTCTCGTGAGGCTCAGTATGGGGATGAACGGCAACACGCTTTCCAGGCTGCCCGTAAGGTAGTTGTACAGGCCGACGGAGAGCCCGGCTCCAAGAAGGCCTCCAAACATCCCCAAGACAATCCCGGTCAGCACGAACGGTCCAACGACGAATCCGTCGGTGGCGCCTACGAGCTTCATGATCCCTATCTCATGGCGCCTGGCCTCAATCGTCATCCTGGTTGAGTTGCCGATTACCGTGATGGCCACGAGGCCTACGATGACCGTCCCGCCCAGTGAAAGCACCTGTGACACACGACCCAAGACGGCCAGATTCCGGCTGGCTTCTTCTTGATAGATGACGTCGTCGACACATGGGATTTCCCTTAGGCGCGCTACCACATCCGGGACATCTTCAGGACGGAAAGTCGTCAGCCGGATGCTGGCGGGCAGCGGGTTCTCAATCCCTTCGAGGACGGTGGCTTTCTCCTGGAACATCTCTTGGAGTTCTCGAAAGGCTTCTTCCCTGCTGACGTATCTGACCTCGGCCACCCCGTTCAAGGCTTGGGCGACTTGGATCGCGGCCTCCGCGTCTTCCTCGGAAGCTTCCATGGTAAGGTAGGCCTGGATTTCCATCTGGCTTTGCACATCGGTGAAAAGGTGTGACAAGTTCAGGTTGATGAGAATCGCGACTCCCAGCAAAAACAGAGCCAGAGCCGTCGTCCCGCACGACAGGAACGATGACATCCTGCTGCGCCATATGCTCTTGTGTGTCTCGCTAATCAGGTATCCTCCGAGGGTATACCTCAATCGTCATACGCCCCTCTGCGGACGTCCCTCACCACGCTGCCTCTCTTGAGCTCGATGACTCGCTTCCTCATTGCGTCAACTACGTGGCGAGCGTGGGTGGCAATAACCACCGTGGTCCCGTATCTGTTCGCGCGTTCGATCAGTCGGAATATCTCAAGAGAGGTATCGGGATCGAGGTTCCCGGTAGGCTCGTCCGCTATCAAGATATCAGGGTTCCTCACCAAGGCCCGGGCGATAGCCACCCGCTGCTGCTCACCGCCGGAAAGCTCGCCCGGATAGGAGTTCTGACGGTTCCTGAGCCCCACCATCGACAGTACCTGGGATACCGCCTTGTTGGCGTCTCTCCCGCTGTAGCCCGTAACCTGGAGGGCAAACGCGACGTTCTCGGCTACGGTGCGATCCGGCAGTAGTTTGAAGTCCTGAAAGACCACGCCGATCTTTCTCCTTAGAAGAGGAACTTCGCGGCGGCGCATTCGAGCAACGTCCCTGCCGCCTACAAATACCTGTCCTTCCGACGGTACCTCTTCTCGATACAGCAGTTTGATCAAAGTGGACTTGCCCGCTCCGCTCTGCCCCACGATGAAGACAAACTCGCCCTTGCGGATATCCAGGCTCACCCGATTTAGGGCCAGCATGCCTCCGGGATAGGCTTTCGAGACTCCCCGCACTTGGATCAACGGCCGTCACCCCAAGAAAAGACAAAACTCCAGTACCGTCCCATACATTCGACACAAGATCGCCCGATCCTGTTTCATCCTCCCGGAGAAAAAAGGTCAATATCTGCCAGAGCAGCGGAAATGCGAGGCCGGTAACCGGGCTCGGACCCGGCCACCGGCCGGCAGACAGCGTATGTCAAGAAGCGATCCCCGGCGTGCTCTTACCCAGTGTATTGCCGGGTAATACCTAGACCGTCGTCTGATTCGTGTCCAGGACCGCCCTGACTCTCCGGGCAACCGAATCCGCGGTGAGTCCGTAGGCCTCCAACAACTCCCTAGCCGGGCCCGACTCGCCGAAGCGGTCTTCGACGCCTATCCGGAGTACCCTGGACGGATGACTTCCCGACAGGCACTCGCACACCGCGCCGCCAAGACCTCCGATAACGCTGTGCTCTTCGGCGGCGACCACAAGGCGGCTCCCCTTTGCCAAAGCCATACACAGGTCGGCGTCAAACGGTTTCACCGAGGCGAACCCTGCGACCGCGCAACGGAGTCCCTGTGCCTCCAGGAGGGACGCGGCGTCCAGGCACTCCTTAACCATTACGCCGCAGGCGATGAACGACACATCAAATCGCCGAGACGACGGGTCGGCGGCAATCACATCCTCGCGGGAGACATCGGGCAGAAGGACGTTCCCCTTGCCGATCTCAAAGGAGGAGCCGGCGGGAAAGACTTGAGGAACGGCTTCGCGTCCAAGCCGTATGTACACGGGTCCGGTATGGGCAGCCGCTGCCCTGACCGCCAGCTTCGTCTCTTCGGCGTCGCTAGGCACTATGACGGTCATGCCGGGCAATACCCTCATTAGGGCGATGTCCTCCAGAGCCTGGTGTGAAGCGCCGTCGGCGCCAACCGTCAACCCCCCGTGGGTGGCGACTATCTTCACATTGAACCCCGTATACGCAATGGATTGTCTTATCTGATCGTATGTCCTCCCGGTGGCGAACACCGCGAAGGTGGAGACGAAAGGTATCTTGCCCGCTCTGGCCATCCCCGCCGCGACGCCCATCATATTGGCTTCGGCTATTCCCATATTGAAGAACCTATCGGGAAACGCCTTGCCGAAGACGGCCGTCTTCGTTGACGACGACAGGTCGGCGTCCAAGACCACGATACGGACGTTCTCTTTCCCGAGCTCCACCAAGACCTCGCCGTACGCGTCTCTTGCCGCTTTCATTGCCCTCTCTCCTCCGTCTCGCGAATTGTGACTTCCGCAAGAGCCCGGTCCAGTTCCTCACCCTGAGGGACCTTTCCGTGCCAGGCCGCGACGCCCTCCATGAATTTAACGCCTTTTCCTTTCACTGTCTCGGCGACGATGGCCAGCGGCTTCCCCTCGCTCGATCTCCTGTACGCCTCCAGGAGCTCGCGGATGTCGTGCCCGTCCACGCTCAACACTTCCCAACCGAAAGCGCGGAACTTGTCCCCGAGAGATCCCACCGACATGACCCGGTCAACCGGCCCGTCTATCTGAAGGTGGTTATGGTCTATAATGATGCGCAGGTTGTCGAGCTTGTAGTGCGCCGCTGCCATGGCCGCTTCCCACACTTGTCCCTCTTGGCACTCGCCATCGCCTAGAAGGGCCCACACCTTGTAGTCCTTCTTGTCCAGCTTGCCCGCCAACGCCATGCCTACCGCGATCGAGAGGCCCTGGCCCAAGGACCCTGTAGAAACCTCAACTCCCGCCACTTTCCTGCAATCAGGGTGGCCCTGGAGGGGCGATCCCATCTTCCGGAGCGTGAGAAGGACATCCACCGGAAAGAATCCCATCTCCGCCAGCGCGGCGTACAGGACGGGGGCAGCGTGACCTTTTGACAACACAAACCGGTCCCGCTCGCTCCACAAGGGGTTTCTAGGATCAACCCTCAACACTCCGCCGAAGTACAGCGCCGCGACTATGTCGGAACTCGAAAGGGATCCCCCGGGGTGGCCCGAGCCCGCCTTCCCTACCATTCGGATGATGTGGTAACGCAGGCGACGTGCCATTTCTTCGATATGCTCGACGCCGGCCCCACTGCCACCCGTCTCGCGCTGGAGCTTTGACATGTTGATTGCCCCTCTCTCATCTGTACTCGTCGTCCGGTCCTTCCCCGGCATCCGCCGGATCATCCTTCTTCAAAGCCGCCTCCACCTGTATTTTGATGAAGAATTCGATGAGCTTCAGGTCGGCGCGGAGCCGCTTTGGCTCCATTACCAGCCGGTACAACCACTCCAGACCGGCCCTCTGGAAGACCTCTGGGGCCCGCTTGGACTCACCTGCAAGTATGTCCAACACGCCACCTACTCCGATGGCTGCCTTGGCGCCCAATTTGTCCCTGTTTCGCCAGATGAACTTCTCTTGTCTGGGACTTCCCATACCGGCAAGGATGACGTCCGGCCTGGCGGCGCGAATGCCTTGAACCACTGCAGGCTCTTCGTCCGGACCAAAATACCCGTGGCGGGTCCCGCATATCCTGGCGCCCGGTGTCTCTTTCTCGATGTTCCGGTAGGCGCGCTCGGCTACACCCGGCTTGCCCCCCAATAGATATATCCTTGGGGCCGGTCGCCTTCGCAACAGGTAGTGGGTGAGATCTACACCGGTAACCCGTTCCGGCAACGGCCTTCCCTTTTTCCGGGCCGCCCATAGAATGCCGATGCCGTCAGGTACCAAGAGGTCGGCCTTCTCCAAGATCTCCTTGAATGACGGATCACGTTGGGCCGTCATGACCATGATAGGGTTGGCGGTGACCACAAGACGGGTCCGTCCATCGTCCCTGGAAAGCATCCAGTCAAGAGAACGGAATGCTCCCGCCTTGGTTACGGGATAGAACTCCACACTCATAATGTTGACTTCCGGTGGCACACACACCAATCCTTAAGACCTTTTGTCCTACACTTCGCCTGGATCCCGCCTAGCGTGTCAGAATTCTACACGGCCGCCGCCTGCTCCTGTCATTTTTACACCGGGGTGCTTTTCTGCTATGATCCCTATCGAAAACCTGTTCTTGTCGAAGCGCCTCTCCGTCAGAGTCTTATTATTTCACGAGAAATTGAGGTGCGGATTCTTGGCGAAGCTCCTCCTCTCGGGGTACTACGGCTTCGGAAACTTAGGCGACGAAGCCATACTCGCTTCCACTGTTGAGGCCATCGGTCGGAGGGCCCCGGGTGTAGATATATCGGTGCTTTCAGCCAATCCGAGCGAGACTTCAGTTTCCCACGGCATCAAGGCGTTCAACCGGATGTCTCCCGGCGGCGTCGTATCGGCCATACGAGCCAGTGACCTGGTAGTGTTCGGCGGCGGGAGTCTCCTTCAAGACGCAACATCGTTCAGGTCACTTTCTTACTACATCGCCTTTATCTACCTGACCAAAGTCTTGGGGAAGCCGCTCGTAGTGTACGCCAACGGGATCGGTCCCCTCCGGTCCGCCTTGGGAAAACGCCTGACCCGTGCCGCGCTCCTCACGGCGAGAGAGATCACGCTGAGAGACCCGGAATCAGAATCGGTCCTCAGAGAATTGGGCGTTGGGATAGACGCCAAAGTGACGGTGACGGCAGATCCGGCGTTTCTCCTGACCCCCGCTCCCCCTACAAGGACTCGCGAGATATTGGCATCTCATGGGTTGGACCAAGAAAGAGACATCGTCTGGCTGGCCCTCCGAGGAGGCCAGGAAGACGGTTTCTACAGGGCGGTGGCCGAAGCGGTGACTCTCTTGAGGAGCGAGGGGTTCTGCCCGGCCTTGCTCGTCATGCAAGAACGGGACGTGCCGGTCTCGGAAGCGGTAGAGAGAAGCATATCGTCTCAAGGAGAAAGGCCGGTGCCGCTCGTGAAGGGTATCCGGCCCGCCGAAGCCCTGGGACTACTGGAGAAAGGCGTGTTCTGCTTCGGTATGAGGCTGCACACTCTCATCTTGTCGGCCCACGCGGGAGTCCCCTTCCTGGGCGTTGATATCGACCCGAAGATAGGAGCCTTCTGCAGGATGGTGGGCAATCCGGCCCTACCCGATCCCCGAACCGGCTCGTCCTGGGACGTTGCCGGGGATTTCCGCCGGTTTCTGAACGGCCGTACGGGCTACGAAGCCGAGCTCGGAAAGAGCGTCCCGGCACTGCGGGCAAAGGCGGCGGAAAACATAGACATGATACTTCGAGTTCTCTATTCCAGCGTGTAGTTCCCTCGCACCATGAGTATAACGGCGGTTAAGGCCTGAATCCCTCTTCCATCGTCTCGCGGCACCAACAGAAGGTGATTGGCCGGAGCGGCCTCTCCCATCCTGAGGTCTTTGCCCTGGGTAACATCACATAGGCCTCCCAGCTCCGAGTCAATGACCGCGCCGCTCCCTCCACGAAGGATGATCTCGGTGCCGGCGCCGCATATGAGTCTCTGGCCCGGCTCAAGCTCCACTACGGTCATCTGGGGCCCCATTGAAACGCTGGAAAGGAGGGCTTCGATTCTGGAATCCACATATGACCTTGAGACCAGCGGGTCCTGCTCGCTCCCCGGGAGAGGATCGCCTGCGGCCATCCCCTTCCCAACCCAACCCAGGACTCCCCCAAGGACAAGGGTGAGAGTGAGCGCTATAGCCAGAAAAGAGTTCCTTTTCGTCATGGGCAGGTCTCCCTCATTTCTCCTTAAGAAGTAAGCGCGTCGGCTTGCAGCTTGGCGAAGATGAACTCGTCAATGCCTCCGTCCATGACACGTTCGACGCTCCCCACCTCGGTGCCTGTGCGGTGGTCTTTGACCATGGTGTACGGCTGGAAGACGTACGACCTGATCTGACTGCCCCAAGCTATCTCCTTCTGAGGGCCTCGCAGGCTCTCTATCTCCTTGCGCCTCTCTTCTTCTTTCAGCGCAAGCAGTTTTGCGGAAAGGAGCCTCAGGGCCAATATCCTGTTGGAATGCTGCGACCTCTCGTTCTGGCACGAGACTACAATCCCGGTGGGGATATGGGTGATCCTGACACCGGTCTCGACTTTGTTGACGTTCTGTCCTCCTGCGCCCGACGACCGGAATGTATCTATCTTGAGGTCATCCGGGTTCAAGTCCACCTCGGCCTCTTCTTCGATATCGGGAAGTACGTCAACCGACGCGAAAGACGTGTGCCTCCTGGCATTGGAGTCAAAGGGCGATATCCTCACGAGCCTGTGTACGCCGCGTTCCGTCCTCAGGTATCCGTAGGCGTAATCGCCTTTCACGGCGAAACTCACGCTCTTCAGCCCTGCTTCTTCCCCGGGAAGAGAATCGAGGGTCTCAACCTTGAATCCGCGGCGCTCGGCCCATCTTGTGTACATCCGGTAGAGCATCTCGACCCAATCCATGGCTTCGGTGCCGCCGGCCCCCGCATGGAGCGTCAAGATCGCGTCACGCGAGTCGTAGGGCTCTGACAAGAGAGTCTCAAGCTCAAGCTCCCGGACCTTGGCAGCCAGTTCTTTGGCCGAACTCGCCAGGTCGTCCATGAGGGACATCTCGCCTTCGGCCTCGGCCAGTTCGGCCATCTCGAGGTTGTCTTGGCAGGAGCGCTTGAGGTCTTGCCACTTCTGCAGCTTGGCCTGAATCCGGCTCAGCCGTCGTCCTGTCTCTTGCGCCTTCTTCGAGTCCTGCCATATGGAAGGGTCCTCCATAGCCTTACGAAGAGAAGCCAGTTCCTGGTTCAGGCGTTCCGGGTCAAAGAGACCTCCCGATGCTGCCGAGCCTTTCAGCTACGGACTGGAGTGTCTGGATAACTTCTTCGTACATGATATCGCCTTGCGGCTTCCCTCCTAAATAGTTTAGCTAAGCGATCTTGCCGCAACAGTTCTTGTACTTCTTGCCGCTGCCGCAAGGACACGGATCGTTGCGCCCAACCTTTCGCCCTGACCGGACCACCGGCGCCTTTGTTCCGCCTGTCGAGGCAGGCGGGTTATTGGGGCCGCTCATCCGAAGACTACGCCTTGCCGGGTCACCATCGCCCGTACCGGCCGACGGCGCCCGCCCGTCCTTCTTTACTTCGACCCTGGCCAGGTACCTTACCACGGTCTCTTCGATACTCTGAACTCGCCCCTGGAACATCTCGTACCCCAGGCGGGTATATTCCACAAGCGGGTCCTTTTGTCCATATGCCTGGAGACCGATGCCCTCGCGAAGGTCCTCCATGACTCGAAGCTGGTCAATCCACTGCCTGTCGGTAACCCTGAGAATGACAAAGCGGTAAAGCTCGGCAGCGTCCTCGCCAAGCGCTCCGGCTCTCTGGGCGATTGTATCCTTTGTCCTCTGTATCAGGCTGTCCCTCAGTACCTCCCGGTCATCCGCGTCCGTCACGTCGCTCTCCTGAAGGCCGGGAAGCAGGTCCCGCATGTAGAGGGAGAGGCCTCCCACGTCGGCTTCTTCTTTCCTCACCTTCTCCGGCCAGTACAGGTCCATCGCCCGTTCCACAACCCGTTCAACCATCGCCATCACGATGGGCTCCGGGTCTTCGACCATGAGGACTTCCCGCCGGTCAGAGTAGATGACTTCGCGCTGTTTGTTCAGGACGTTGTCGTACTCAACAACGTTCTTGCGGATGCCGAAGTTGTGGGCTTCAATCCGCTTCTGGGCCGTCTCGACGGCCTTGGTCACCAAATTGTGTTCTATAGGTTCATCTTCAGAGAACCCGACCCTATCCATGACCGACGACAGCATCTCGCCGCCGAACAGCCTCATGAGCTCGTCTTCTAAAGAAAGGTAGAACCTTGAGGAACCCGGATCGCCCTGTCGTCCTGCGCGACCCCTGAGCTGGTTGTCGATGCGCCTGGCCTCATGCCGCTCGGTACCCAAGACGTGGAGGCCCGAGAGCCTCACGACCTCCTCGTGCTCCTTGTCGGTAACGGCCTTGGCTTCTTTATACAGGCGCTTGTACTGCTCCCTCGCCTCAAGGACGGTCTTCAAGCCTTCATCTATGTCGCCGGATTCAATACGCCTGACCATGTCGGCAGGAAGCACCTTCTCCGATGCCAACACGACTACATCCGAGTCGAAGCCCAATCTTCTCAGCCCTTGCCTGGCCATGAAATCGGGGTTTCCGCCCAAGAGGATGTCGGTGCCCCTTCCCGCCATGTTGGTAGCTATGGTCACCGCGGCTTTCCGGCCCGCCTGCGCCACAATCTCCGCCTCGCGCTCATGATGTTTCGCATTGAGGACCTGGTGAGGGATACCCTCTCTGTCCAGCATGCCCGACAGCATCTCCGACTTCTCAATTGACCTGGTTCCCACCAGGACGGGCCGGCCTTGAGCGTGGAGGGTCTTTATCTCCTCGACTACGGCCCGGTACTTGGCCTTCTCAGTCTTCCAGATGGAATCGGGAAGGGACTCTCTGATGAGCGGCTTGTTGGTGGGGATCACCACCACATCCAACCCGTAAATCTCCCGGAATTCAGGCTCCTCGGTCAGAGCGGTGCCGGTCATGCCCGAGAGCTTCTTGTACATCCTGAAGTAATTCTGAACGGTAATGGTGGCCAGGGTGTCGGACTCTTCTTTAACGTCCAACCCCTCCTTGGCCTCAATGGCCTGGTGCAGCCCGTCCGAGTACCTCCGCCCTACCAGGATCCGTCCAGTGAACTCGTCGACTATGAGAACCTGGCCGTCCTTGACGACGTAATCCACATCCTTGGTCATAAGCTCCTTGGCTTTCAGAGCTTGTCTGATGTAGCCCTGAAGGTGGATGTTTTCCGCCGCGTCCAAGTCCACGCCCAGCCATTCCGACGCCTTCTGGTGCCCCTCTTCGGTTAGCGCTACCAGCTTGGCCTTTTCGTCCAGCGTGTAGTGGATGTCTCGCCGGAGCGACTTTGAGAGGTCTCTGAAACGATAGTACTCTTGAGCGGAGCCGGCGGAGGGCCCCGCGATTATGAGTGGTGTCCTGGCTTCATCTATGAGTATCGAGTCAATCTCGTCGATTATCGCGTAGTCCAAGGGGCCCTGAACGAGGTCGCTCTTTCGGAGCGCCATGTTGTCGCGGAGGTAGTCGAAACCAAACTCCGTATTGGTCCCGTAAATTATGGGGCATGAATACGATCTCGTCTTCGTGCCGGCATCCATCTGGGGTATCACTAGACCTACGCTCAGCCCCAGGAACCTGTAAAGCTGGCCCATCCATTCGCTGTGAAATCTGGCCAAGTAGTCGTTGACCGTCACAACGTGCACCGTGCGCCCGGCCACCGCGTTCAGGTAGGCCGGAAGCGTGGCAACCAAGGTCTTACCTTCGCCCGTCTGCATCTCGGCGATGCGGCCTTGGTGCAAGACAACCGCTCCGGCTATTTGGCAGTCGAAGGGGCGCATGTCAAGAATGCGATGGGAAGCCTCCCTGGCGACCGCGAAAGCCTCAACCATGAGGCTGTCGGCTTCTTCTCCGCGCCCGGCGCGCTCTCTGAACTCGGCGGTCTTGGCGGCAAGCTCCGCGTCACTCAGTTTCGAGGTCTCCTCCGCCTTGGCATTTACCGCGTCGACCACAGGGGCTATTCTCTTCAGCTCCCGCGCATTCTGGTCAAACAGTTTCTTTAGAAAAGACAAACTCATCCCCCACGGATAGTGGATTTCCAGTCATGTCAAAGCCCATTGTATCACGGGCGGTTTAGCGGAGACACCGGGGCTTGACGGACCGGAATGCCAGATAAGCGATACCCAGTGCTATGAGTATATCGCCTATGCTGACCATTGAGGGACGTCCTCCGAAAAGTCGCCAAGGGATCACATCTGACAAGAACGTGAGGTTGGTCGTGGCGTCCAGTGGGACGTGAGTGAGGCTTTCAGCCAGCCTGGCCGCTTCTTGAGCTCGCATGGCCGGGTCGAACAAGTCTAGCCGTACAGGCATCCTGAAGGAGTTTGCTGCTAACGCCACCAGGTTCGCGAGAGAGCCCAGCCCGATCACGGCTATACCGGGAAGTCTCATGTTGGCCGCCAGGCCGTAGAACAGCATCCCGTAGGAGAGAACGGTCACAATCGCGGCGGTCACGTTGACGTCCAGCCCCGCGCGAAGGGCAAGAGGAGCCGCCAGAGGGAGGGCAAACGAGACGGCTATCCAAGTGAGTCTCTCTATCTCAAGCGAAGCGATCTTCCGGAGATCGCCCCCCATGACAAGAGCCAGAGCGACCGCAACCAGCAGTGCAGACGCGTACAAGAGATCACATCCCGGCGGAGATCATCCTATCGACCACTTTGAGCATAGCCTTTACGACCTCAGGGTCGAACTGAGTGCCGGCGCATCTTGCCAGTTCTTCCTTTGCCTCAAGTATGGTGAGTTTGGCCTTGTAAGGCCTGTCCGTTGTCATGGCGTCGAATGAGTCCGCGCACGCGATGATCCTGGCCTCCAGTGGGATCTCCTCGCCTTTCAAGCCATCGGGGAAACCCCTGCCGTCCCAACGCTCATGATGGTGCTTGACCCAATCTTGGCCCTTTCCGATGAACTTCATGCCCTCAAGCATCTGAGAGCCCATCACGGAATGCTTCTTCATTTCCTCGTATTCTTCGTAGGTGTACGTGCCCTGCTTTTTCATTATGGCGTCTCTGATGCCGATCTTTCCTACATCGTGGAGTAATCCGACGTACCGGATCATCTCGATACGGTCTTCGGTGAGCTTCAATCCCTTGGCAAGCAAGGCCGCATATTCAGCCACCCGCTCCGAGTGTCCCCTGGTGTACGCGTCCCTGGCGTCAATGGCGTTTGACAAGGCTCCTGCCATCTCGTGGTAAGCCAACCGTAGCTCAATGTACTTGGTCAGCGAGTACTTCATCGTCAAGAGGGGCAGGTAGAACAGCGTGAGAAGGAATGGCCCCGCCTCCTGGGCCACCAGGATCATGAGAATGCCAAGCGGGTAGAGTGCCAACATGCTGGGGAGGCTCCACTGGATGTTGAGCCGCCACACTCCCCGGAGAGACATACCTGAATCCAGGCTGAAATAGACGGAGAATTGGAGGGCGTTGCACAAAGTGTCGACTATGGCGGCCGTCAGAAACGCCACGTACCCCCGCGGCCACTCCAACGTCCCGAAATGGCCCCCCATGGCGGCATAAGCCTTAGAGAACATGAACATCGAGATCGCCAGCATGCCCCGGTTGAAGAGGACGAGCTTTAGCGGCACCTGACCCGAGAAATCTCTCTTCCGAAGAGTAGCCAGGGCGTTCACCCAGATGCCCGCCGCAGGGCCGCAAAGCACGGTAACGGTATAGTTCATAGGTGGAGAGACGGAAACCGTGCCGCTCCCCCTGGGTATGGTCACGGGAGCGACTTCTCCGATAGCGACGAGGATGAACATAAACAGGTATTCCGCAAGTTCCGAGGATGACCGGAAGGTTGGGAAGTTGGTTAATAGGACCCACACACCTACCCCCGCGGTCACCAGTATGTAGGCCTGTTTCAAGAAACCTCCACTAGACTTCAACCAGGGCACCTCTCTTGGGGACCGGCGGCAGCCGCTAGATTATTAGCCTACCTGCCACGAACGTACTCCTGCCAGAAGCAGAGCCGAAAGAGCAAGAATGATTCTGACGAGCTTGTTCACCGAAGAACCCCCAGTTAGCCTAATGGCACATATCCGAACCCGCTAAGTCCGGACAACCGTCAGGCTCCGCTGAAAGCGTCGACCGCCGGTCCCAAAGCTCAAATTCTCCGCCAGGTTTCACAATCCTCTACTGAGAGCCTGAACCACTCTTCCTGAGCTCCGCTTAGGTGTCTCCCTCAAGCATTTGGGCAAACTTACGGTTAACCGCGTCCAAAGTGGCTTTGACGACGGCTTCCCTATCGTCATGGGAGATTGGACAAGAGCCTGTAAGCAACAGCTCTTTTCCGGAAGCGAACAGACGAACTGAAACCAGGGCGATCCGGGTCGAACGAGAAGTCGTGACGCTGACGTCCTCGACCGCGAAAGAGATATCCGATGCCAGGTACTGACCGATAGCGTTGATGGCTGCGCACGCCGAAAGCCACAGCCAGTTCTTGGCGGTCGGCACTCCTTCGGCCGAGCCCATCACCTCGTTGTTTCCCATCTTGAGGTAGACATTGACTTCGGCCGTATCGGCTTCAGATACGATCTCAACCTTGCGCAGCTGTACCCGCTTCTCCTGTCTACCGGGATCGCCGCCCAGTTGGGCGATGGAGACCTTTCTCCTATCGATCGGGTGGCCGAAAGCAGCGATGAGAGATGACTCCACATCGCGAGCGATAAACTTAACGGGCCTGCCCGGACCCGCCAAGACGTGAATTTCTTCAATCGAACCGTCAGGGCCCAGGACGGCCCTGGCCGTGACTACATCTCTTATCCGCTTGAGGGTATCTTCGTACTCCCTCGCCGAAACACTTCGCTTGTCAACCGACATCGTTACCCCACCCTTGCATGCCTTTCCAAGGGAACCTCCGTTACAGCCTGATTCCCCTAGACAGCGTATAGGTGTTGTGCCTGTATCCGGACGCCTCCCGCTCTTTCACAATCATCTCGGCCAAAAGCCAAAGCCCCGCCGCAACCAGGCTGTGCCCGCCAAGTACCACGGGAATTGGCGCATTACAGGCGCACCTAGTGAACTCACGGGTCCACGGGTCCCCTATCAACTCATACCGCCCCAGGTCAGATTGGAACCTATCCCAATCTGAAAGCTGTTTCCTCAGATGACCGAATATGACCCTGGAGTCAATGAAGGCAACGTCTACCGTCCTTGATAGATAGTCGAAAAACTTCTCTGGGCCGGCCTCTTCGATCATGAACCCCAAGAGCGAGACAACTTCTCCTCTCTCCTCACGACCGAGAGCCTTCATACCTCTTTCTTCGGAAAAAACCCTCATCCTGTGAACCATGTTCGAGTTTACATACTGGATGACAGCGGGACCAACCCGTCCTATAACGGCGACTTCCTTGGACGCTTGCCGGAGGACGCCGGTAGCTTCATCAATCGTCTTTCGTGACCAGTTCAGGAAACTGACCGCTCGCTTGGCCCGGGGGCCGCACATCGGATGCATGCCGAGTATGAGAAAATCCGTGGGAGTGTCCAGGTCAAAGTTCACCCTCCCCGAGTTAGGGATGAGCACCCGGCGCATGCCGATCTCCCTGAGGAGGTTCCCCAAGGGGTTATCCTTGTTTGGGAGTTCAATCTCGTCAATGGCCCTCGCGGGAGCAAAAGCAACCAGGTCCGCCGACTGAACGTTATTCATCACCACCAGGTTTCTCTCTCTCTTCAGGGCAACGGCGATATCGGCGAACTCCTTGGCGCTTAGGAGGGGAGCCGCCGCTCCTCCCATGTAGATAACGTTCTCGATTCCATGGGCAACGATGACCTCGCGAAGCCTTTTCCCGAAATGAAAGGGCTTCGAGCCAGGGGGATCGTAATCAACGACCACACCCATCTCACGCGCCGAGGCAGCCAAGTCAGAGTAGTTGGTCACCAACACCGTCTCGTCGATCTCAGGGACCGACCTGAGCTTCTCACACGTATCCAGCACTACTTCCCTGCGGACGGAAGCGATAAGCGAGTCCAGGTCCGTCCTGGCTTGTCCGCCCTCGAAAATGACGACCGTAACCCTTGGTTCAAACATCTTCTTTAGTCCTCAGGTTCGATGAGCCCGTAGTTGCCGTCTTTGCGTCTGTACACAACATTGACTGAGTCAGTTTCGGCATTGTGGAATACAAAAAAGTCATGGCCGAGGAGATCCATCTGCATGGCCGCCTCTTCCGGCGTCATGGGCTTAATCGCGAAACGCTTGACCTTCACTATGCGCCCGGTTTCCTGGTCTTCTCGGGGAGCCGTAGCAACTTCAACCTTTTCCCGTTTGAAGAGCCTGGTACGGTACTTCTCAATCTGCTTTTCCAGTTTTTCCATGACATTGTCAACACAACTAAACGCATCCCTGTCCGACTCCTCGGCGCGGAGAAGATAGCCGTTCAACGGGATGGTGACTTCAACTACGTAGTTGTCCCGCTCGGTCGAGAAGGTAACTTGACAGGCGAGGGGCGTGTGTTTAATATACCGGTCTATCTTTGACAGCCTTTTCTCTGCGTATTGCTTGAGACCGGGATTTACATCGATGTTCTTACCCCTCACATTGATCTCCATTAAACCAACCTCCCGAGTGACCGTTTGAGCTATATTATTCCCTGCGAGAGGGTTGAATCCTTCCAGTAGCTACCTCTGGGCCAAACGGACGATTTTCGACTCGCCGGGCGGATTTGCGGCCATCTTCGACATGTCGCGACAATCCACAACGATATCCCCATAAGAAAATCCATTCCTAACTGGATATCAACAGAGTCATGCACATTATCCACAGGTAGTGAACAAAATGTCTGTTGACTGGCCCTTTGGGGAATGCTATATTGCGAGCACGAGCAGAAAGCTCCAGGAGACGACGTGGCCGGGACCCGTCGTCTGCAATTTAGGAGGAATGTCCCGAAATGCAAGGTAGAGTCAAATGGTTCAACGCGGAAAAGGGTTACGGCTTCATCGAGCGCGATGACGGCCCGGACGTTTTCGTCCACTACACTGCCATCCAGACCGACGGGTTCCGCACCCTCAACCAGGGCGACACTGTCGAGTTCGACATCGTCGACGGTCCTAAAGGACTGCAGGCAGCCAACGTGGTTAAGGCTATCTAACCTCAAGCTTAGCGAAAACAAAAGCCCCGGCGAGCCGGGGCTTTCCCATTATTCGACAAATTGACAGGCCCTCTTCCGGTCCTACTTGTGGGTGTCGAACCTTCGCGGTTTTGGGACCACGCGCTCGTACGCCGAAAGCGCCTTTGACTTAGTGGCCACATCGACGATGGCCCGGTTGTCGGCGGCCATTTCGCTTTCCAAGACCTGCCTGACTTCGGCTTCCATCTCCTGTATCTTCTTGAGTGCCGCGATGATCTCGTTCCGGTCACCGGTGGGGAGATTCGCCAGGTCGTTCATGGACCGAAACACTGCGATGATCTCCTCACGTCTCTCGATGGTGCGGGCCAGACCCTCAAAATCCCCGGCGACTGCCGAGTCTTTGATAGCCTGGGTCGCCTTGACCAAGGCCCGGGTGGTCTCCGCTATGTGAGGGGTACCACTAGCGGTAGGCATGCTTCCCCACCACTTCCGCCCAACCGTCCCTGATCTCGCTCAAGACTCTTGCCGCGTCTTGGACGAAGGAAGCGTCTTTCTTGACGTTGGCCATGAGAAGCCGGGAATTCACGTACTCGTACATGGCAGCCAAATCCTGCGCCAGTTTCCCTCCGGCGGGGACGTTCAAGGAGACAAGAAGCTCATCGACAATGTCCTGTGCCTTTTGGAGGTTTTGGTTGGATCCCTCGATGTCCTTTCGGTTCAGACAACCAGTAGCTTCTTCCATGTTCCGTAGAGCCCTGTTGTAAAGCATAAGGACCAGTTCGGCGGGGGCGGCCGTCTCGATGCTCATGTGCTTATACACATTGAGTGCCCGGTCTCTGCCGCCTAAAGCCCCGTATGCCGTGCTGCCGATGGCCATGTCATCACCCATTCCGTGTATCATGTGTGAGCGACATCAATTGCTGTGAGAGCCATGCGCTCTGCGCGTTGAACTGCTGAAGCATGACCTCGAGTGCCGAAAACTTCCTTCTCAGCGACTCCATTCGCATGTCAAGACGTCTTTGCATGCTCTCGATCTGTCGCGAGAGATCGCGGTCAAGCCTGTCGATCTGTTCCGTCCTGACGGGAAGCAGCCCGTCAGATGCGGTGTACATACGCAGCGTCTCGGCAAGGCTGGAAAAAGCTCCGTCGTTCTTGGCAAAGGCCTGGACCTCCAGGATCCGCGAGTGTTGGTCGTCGTTGGAGCCCGTCACGTTTATGCGGATCTTGCTTGTCGTGACCGGATCGAACGCCTGAGACACATACCCCTGGGTGTTGCCGGTCACGGCGAACAGGCTGACCCATGAATTACCTGCGCTGTCCCAATACTCGACGTCGAAATCCCTCACACCGTAAGACTCGGCCGGATACGTCTCGCTGCCCAATGTGTACAGCCCAATCCTGTCGATGGTCCTCTCTCCCCCGAACTCTATCTCCAGGAAGTCGGGAAAGGCCCCGGGGGTACCGTCGGTCCATCCTCCGCCTTGCCCCCAAAGGAGCGGTGAACTGCTGCCATCAATCACGCTGGAGGCAGGATACTCGGGCCCGTATGTGCTCGAGGCGGTCACGGAAGCCCCGGCCGAGAAGAGCGCGACGTTGGGCGCTCTGGCGCCAAAGAGAGTCATTACTGCGTCGCGGTTGGTTGCGAGGGCTTCTCGAAGCTTGGCCTCATCCAGCACGATCTTGCCGTCCTTAGTGTACGAACCGGGAGCACCGGTCGAGATTCCCACGGAGGACAACGTTCCGAATCCGGGGAAGGCGCCGTCAACCTGCTTGAAGATGACCTCCCGCAACGCGACCAGCAAGCGGCGCAGTAAGGGATCGCCGAACAGCGTGCCCGCGGTTCCAGAATTCGGGTCATAAGAGTTGTAAGACTTGATCGTCTCGATGAGCGTGTTGTAGTCAACTATGAACTGTTTCACGCACTCAACGACGGCGTCGTCGTCAGGAGATACGGTGATGGTCGTCACGCCTCCTGAACCTGTCTGGGGATCCACCGCCTGGGCAAGATCCAGGGTGAGTCCAGGCGCGGCATCGGACACGGTATTCGAGTGCCTGACAAACTGAACTCCGTTTAGAGTGAAGACAGCGTCTGAAGCTGCCTGGATCTCGTTCAGGACACCGTTCCCGTCAATTACGCCCAAAGCTTGCCAGGCACTCAAGTCTCCCTCAAAAGACATGGCATTGGTAGTACCGGTTTCGGATGAAGTAAGGACCAGCCTGTACTTTGACGGCTCCGTCTGAAGCACCGAGGCCTCCACGCCCGTATCAGCAGCGTTGATCTTAGCCGCTATAGATGAAAGCGTATCGGTGATATTGACTTCTATTGCCCGGCCGTTTAGCGTCAAGGCTCCGGAGATGTTGAGCGGCGAATCGTGCGACGCAAAAGAAGCTGAACCGGCTATCTGACCCCTGGCGAGAGAAGTCACCCGGAGGCTGTACGACCCACAGTTGGCCGTCGAAGAAGCGCTGGCCAATACAACGGCGCTGTTCTGTACGGCGACCTTCTTCCCTTCAAAGGTCGATATGCGGGTAAGCGAAGCGAGCCTCGACGAGACGTTCCCCAACCTGGTATTTACAGTATCCCAAGCACTCTTTCGCTTGGCCAGGAGAGTCTTTTGGGACTGAAGCTTCTGAAGGGGTTGTCTCTCGATCGCCATCAACTGTTGGATGATGGTGTCAGTGTCTAAACCAGTTACGTTTAGAGATATTGCCATGCGGGTCACCTCACACCCATTTCGGTTCACTCCGCTCCACGAAGCATACGTATTAACCACAGTAGGTATCGGAAGTGATGGTGAAGGAGTTTAGGATTGGGGTTCTGTCTTGGGTTCCTGAGCGGTCTTTACCTCTGCCTCGAGCTCCCGAAGGTCAAACTCGCCTCCGCTGGCCAAAGCCATCTCGTCGGCAATCTCTTTCATGACTTCCTCTCGAAGCACTTTGGTTCCTTTGGGCGCTTCGATACCGATCTTCACCAGGGCCTTGGCGCCCCGGCCTCTGACTTCTGTCACGGTGACAACAATGTCATCGCCAATCTTGATGGCCTGCCCTTTCTTCCGGGTCAGAACAAGCATGGCTTAACCAGTCCTTTTGACCTGACTTGCCAGAGCCTGGAGGACACTGTGCTTGGTTGTATACTCCGGCGAAGCCACAATCACCTGCCTGGCCAGTCTTCTCTTCGGGTTCACCAACAAGGGGGCCTGCAGGTTGGCCGTCATCTTCCTTATGTCTCTAGGAACCGTGACTACAACCAACACCATGAGCTCATCGGGGGAACTGACCTCAAGGCCTTCGAGGTCGTTTGGATAGAGCTCCGGGTCATAGCCGGTGAACGCCCACTGCGGGTCTAGAATGACGAATTCCAGAGACGGCTCGCTCAAACACTGCAGCAATTTGAGACATCCTCCGCCCGCCTCCAGGTCGATTACCACGAACTCTTTGTACTCGGAAAACCCGATAAGGCCATCGGGAAATGTGAGTATCCTCGAGGGATCAACTTCCACCAATCCGAACCTCTTGGTGAGTATCTGCATGAAGGGTTCCTCCTACGGCCTACCTTAAGTAGTCCAGAAGGGTAGGCTGGATGAGTCGCGCCCCGGCCCCGAGCGCCGCTTGATAGGACGCCTCCGCTGACTTAAGCCGGACCAGGATCTCGGTCAGGTCAACATCCTCTACATCCGAGATCATCCGCTGGAAGTCTATGTCGAGGCCCTGGAGTTTGCTTTCCAACGCCTCTATTCGGTGGATCCTGGCACCGTTCTTGGCTCTTTCCGCCAAGACTCGATCGTCCAGGTCAGATATGTCCTGTATAGTCTGCTTGATCGGGTCGCCATGGGGGTCTGTCTTCAGGAGGTTCACAATCTCGTCCAGGCTGGTCCTGATATCCTGGAACAAGCCCGCATGGTTGTCGGTCGATACCGTGACTTGATCCCCAACGCGCCAGGTAGGCATGGGGCCGCTCAGGACCTGCTTGTCCTCAATCCTGAGCCTCTCTATACTGTCGATCTCTTGGCGGATCTCCTCGATCTCCATGATTACCGCTTCTCTTGCGTCCTCTGGTGTTGTGCCGGTCACGGCAAACAGCGCCAGCTCCGAGACTCTCTGGAGGGCACTGGTCACCTGGGCAAGACCTGTCTCAACATGATCCATCCAGGTACGCGCTCTATCAAGGTTTCGGAGGTACTGAACGGTCTCGGCCAACTGGTGCTTTAGGTGGATCGAGCGCTGAACCCCGATGGGATCGTCTTGTGGGCGCTGGAACAGCTTGCCTGAAGAGGCCTGATCTTGAAGCCTCTGGAGCCTCCTCTCGGCAGTGCCTACGTTGTAGAGGAAATTCCTCTCAATGGAAACGTCCGTCAATCTCATCTCATGCGCCCCCCTTTCCCGTACTTATCGTCCGGCGTGTCCCATCCTGTTGATGATTGTGTCTATGACTTCGTCGGCCACCGTGATTACGCGGCTCGCGGCGCTGAACGCATGCTGCTGGCGAATCAGCTGGGCCACTTCCTCATCAACCGACACTCCGCTTATACTGTCCCTCCGGTTCCGGAGCTCCTTTACGAGAAGCCCCTGAGTGGTCACCCCGGTCTCGACCTTTTGGGCCTTCGCGCCCAATGTGCCCATCATGGCAATCCATGTCTCGATAAACGGGAGTATTGTCTCTCCCGGATTGTCAGGATCGTCGCACCCGTCTGCCAGAATATCTGCTATCTCGAGAGCCATGTCCCCGGGCTCGTCCGGATTCCGGGTGGCCGCGATCAAGGACTGATCGGCTACTATGGCCGGGTTGACCTGTGTAAAACCTAGGTAAGCAAGGGCGCCGCTGTCCTGCACAAAAAACGGGATGCCCGCGTCCCCCTGTATGTGCACGCTGTTGACGCTCCGCACGATATCGCCGAACAGTCGCTCAAGTTGATGCTTGAAATCCACAACCAGCTGTTCCTTAGCGGTCTTGAGGCCCCCGAGTCTCCCTCCGATGCTCGACATGGTCTGCGGGGCTCCTTCCGGTGAACTCAGCCATTTGAACTCAGTGCCGGTAGGTGACGTCGAGACCTCAATCTTGTAGGTCTTGTCGCGGTCCACGATAGGGAATCCTCCGATGCTGAACCGGACGTTGTTACCCTCTCCCGAGAAAGACACGGTGCCTCCGGTAAGCTCGGTTAGTTCATCCAGGAGTAAGTCCCTACGGTCCATAAGGTCTGCCGCCGGTTCCTGCCGGGCGAGGGCCCTCGCGATCTCCACGTTCAACCCCGCGACTCTTTCAGCCAGGTCATTAACTCGGACAACCAGGGACTCAATGTGGATGTCGATGTCTTCGGTGACCGAGTCGAGCTGCCCGCCCAAGTGGTTGAACATATCCACAAGTGAGCGTCCCCGTTCCATGAGCTGCGCACGCGCGCCGGGCGAATCGGCGTCCGACGAAAGATCCTGCCAAGCCGACCAAAAGGAGTCTATGGTCTCCCGGATGCTGTTGCCTTGCGGTTCGGCCACGGCGGTCTGGACGTGATCGAGCACTTCCTGCTGAACCAGAAACGCGGCCTCCCTGCCGCTTTCATTTCTAAGCACCGCGTCAACAAAGATATCCCGGGTACGCCTGATGTCCGCCACACGGACTCCGACCCCCGAGATCATCTGGGACTGTCGCTGTATGAGGGGTTCCAGGAAGGCATCCTGCCTGGAGTAACCCGGTGTCGCCGCGTTGGCTATGTTGTGGGACGTGACATCCATGGTTCTCTTGGATGCTATGAGAGCCGATTTGCCTATTTCAAACATCGAGAACGTCGACATATGTACTCCCCCCGTAAGCCCTAGACCTTATGGTCGAAAAGAACGGGCCCCTGCGCGGGCGCTCCTTTGTATGAGGGCTGAGGCATGAGCAGTTTGAGTTCGAACTCGACAAGCTTGAGTCCCTGCCTCAGAAGCTCCTGGTTCCGCTCGTTCAGGACTCTCATCTTCTCCGCTTTCTCGCGGAGTGAATTGCGGAGTGTCTCTATCTCAGGGCTTGCCTCGGCCTTCGGGCCGGCGAGCCGTGTCCTTTCCTCTTCTAGAGCCGCCAGACTCCGAGAGACGTCATCCTCTTTAGCGACGATCTCGTTGAGGCCGGTCACATCGCCGCTCACGATCACCTCGGTTTTCTGTTCGGCCAGCTCTATGAGCCGGTCGATGGCCGAGCCGATTTCGCGCAAAAGGAAGCTAAGGGTCTTCTCTGTCATTCCAGAGCACTCCTATGGTGTATGGAGAGGGCTATTTGATGCGGTCAGCCAACAACCGGCCCAGCATTTTGTCGGCTACTTCGGAAGCCTCAACCTTGTATGTGCCTGCTTCAATCTGTTTCTTCAGGGCCTCAACCTTCTCCAAGCGAATATCGGGAATGTCCTTCAAGATCTCGCGGACTCTATTCTGGTCATCCTGGCTCGCGGAGAGCACGACCTTGTCTTTCGCGGCCGAAGCTCCTCTCGCCGAAGCTACCTTGGACGAGCGCTGAGCAGCTTGGGACTCATAGACCTTCAGTATCTGACCAATCTGAGCCCTGGATATCATCATGTGACATCACCCTTTTCGAATTGCCCGTATCCACGTTATTAATCGGAAAAGCCGTTTATCGGTTTAGCTTCCCGCAAATTGTGGTCACCGTTTTCTTCTTGCGATCATATCCATACTGTACATCCTCGAAGGAATCTTGTCATCGACGGCCTTGCGCGAAGGCTTGCCGGTGGCCGAGATAAGCGCGGCCGCGCATTTGGGACACACACGGCCCGATGGTATCGACTCGCCACATATCCGACAAGAAAGCACCTCACTTGCGCCCCCCGATGCCACTAGCGATCCCTGCCTGACGAACTCCATGACAACCTCAACCGGAACGGCGGTAGCGTCGCTGATCTCCCTTACGCTGGATCGGGGATGCTCATCAAGATAGCGTTTGACAACGTCGTAGTACTCCTCTTCTTTTCGGAGGCACTCTTCGCATACTGGAATGCCCACGTAGATAATGATCTTTCCGCATCTGCGGCAGTTCCGGATGTCTCGATTCACACGGCATTCCTCCTAGTGTCGCAGAGTCCTGGCGACCGTTGCGCAGTACACCTTTTCGGCACCAAGGCCCTTGAGTACCCTGGCGGCCTCATCCAGGGTGGCTCCTGTCGTGGTGACGTCGTCAACGAGGAGGCACCTCTGGCCCCCCAGGTCTAGTCTCCGCTTGGGGGTCATGGATTCCCGCAAGTTCCCCCATCTCATTCTTCGTCCAAGATCGACTTGATGTGAGTAGCGCGTATCACGGACAAGGATATCCAGGAGCGGTACCTCGAGAAGGGCCGAAGCTTCTTTGGCTAGGTCCAACGCCTGATTATACCCTCGCCGGACCCGGCTTCCGGGCTCCAAGGGTATTGGGATTACCAGGTCCACGGGCAGAAACTCACTTGCGGCCCTTGCCAGAAGCCAGCCCAACGGGCGCGACAGCCACCGCTCGCCCTGGTATTTCATTCGAATTATGGCGGTCTTGATCGGAACGTCATAGATCCCTGCCGACCGCTGGCCGTCAAAGGTGTACAGGCACTTCTGACAGTCTGGACACACACGAAGAGGCCGCCGTATAGGCGCGCCGCACGCCTCGCAAATCCATGACATTTGGTGGGAAAGCTTGTCCAGGCAAGGGTTGCAGATACCCGGAGGATAGGTGAGCGCCGATAGCATCGCCTCTCCCTCATCACCGGGCCGGCGACTCCTCTGCCTCGAGATAATCGCGCCGCAGAGGGCGCATTGAACCGGCTGGCCGTAGACAAGGCCGGACACCCTGTCGGCAAAGCGCCTTACAATAGACCATGCTTCCATCCTGCTGACGGTTCTCGCGGCCTCCTTCGGGGCCCAATTCTTGCGACATCGCGCCGGGCCCACACTACAACACGAATACCAGGTCCGGCTCAAAGTCGTTCGCGGGCTCCAACAACCCTTCTTCCAGCAGAATGGCCTCGACAGCCCGCATCTCCTCGCAAGGTTCGTCCATGACAAGACTCAATCGAACGTCCAATCCCCGCCAAAATGCCAGTTCCCATAGGAGGTATCGGATAAGCCCTTCCGCCGGCTGAGGAGATCCACTTGCCTTGATCAGGATCCTGAGACGGGCCTGACCTCCCTCTCGCCCGCCCCGCAGGCTTGTCACAAGCTGAACTACGCCGAGCAACATGAGACACAAGAGCGCGATCTTCTGTGGTTGCATTGGAGCCTCCCCCCGGAGCATTGTATGAGGATGCCCCGGGAGGAAGCTCGGGGTCTAGATGTGTTTCAAGAGTTCGTCTTTGAGGTCCAACCTTTCCCACGGAAGATCCAGATCGGCCCTGCCAAAGTGGCCGTACGCTGAGACAGCCGCGTAAATGGGTCTTCTAAGCTCCATGCGGTCGATTATGGCCGCAGGACGGAAATCCAACGACTTCGTGAGGGCTTCCAAAATGCACCGGTCCGGGACCTTCCCGGTACCCTTGGTATCGACGAAGAGCGACACCGGACGGGCTACCCCAATCACATACGCTACCTGGACCTCGCATTCTTTGGCCAAGCCCGCGGCGACGATGTTCTTGGCGGCGTACCGCGAAGCGTAGGCCGCGGTACGGTCTACTTTAGAGGGGTCCTTGCCGGAAAAGGCTCCTCCGCCGTGGCGGGCGAAACCGCCGTAAGTGTCGACGATGATCTTGCGTCCGGTAAGTCCACAGTCTCCCTGAGGTCCTCCGACCACAAACCGGCCTGTAGCGTTGACCAGCACCCTCGTGCGCGAGTCCATCATACCTGCAGGCAGTACAGGCTTTATCACGTGTGCCAGAATGTCATCGCGCACCTTCTCGAGCCCAACCTCGCTGGCGTGTTGTGCCGATACTACTACCGTATGTACTCTGGCCGGCTTTCCGTCTACATACTCCATTGTTATCTGGGTCTTTCCATCGGGTCTCAAATATGGTACGGTGCCATCGCGCCTGACCGCGGCCAGTCGTCGGGCCATGATATTGGCCAGATGAATAGGCATGGGCATGAATACGTCGGTCTCATCGATGGCGTACCCAAACATCATCCCCTGGTCACCCGCGCCAAGCGTGTCAGGCATTTCACCTTCTTTGGATTCCAGGGATCTGTCAACGCCCAGGGCTATGTCGGGCGATTGTTCCTCTATCGCCGTGAGGACGGCGCAAGTTTCCGAGTCAAAGCCGAACTTTGCCCTCGTATAGCCGATGGACCGGAGAGTATCCCTCACTATCTGAGGCATATCCACATAGCATTCGGTCGAGATCTCACCGGCTACCAGGACAAAACCTGTCTTCACCATACATTCGCACGCAACTCTGGCGAAGGGGTCTTTCTCGATTATCCTGTCTAGAATACTATCGGCTATCCGGTCAGCAACTTTGTCGGGATGTCCCTCGGTGACCGATTCCGAGGTAAAAAGCCGCACCCCTTCTCCAATGGTGGGCATGAACGACACCTCCCTCTTACTTCTGGATGGCAAACAGGATCGTAGCCTTCGCCACCTCCTGGCCGTCTACAGTGACCTTTCCCTGCGCTCTCCCTATGTTCATCCGCATTGAGTCCAGGGTTATCTCGGCTCGCAGAGTATCTCCAGGTCTCACGGGCCTCCGAAACCGCGCGGACTCAACGCCGGCGAGGTACGCCAGCTTTCCTTTGAATTCCTCTCTGGATAGGATGGACAGAGCTCCCGTTTGCGCAAGCATCTCCAATACTATCACGCCCGGCAAGATCGGGTGACCCGGAAAATGCCCCCGGAATATGGAAAGGTCATGAGGGACGTCGTACTCGGCAACAGCACCCTTTTCGGGGTCGATTGAGACGACTCTTGTGACAAAAATAAAAGGCTGCCGGTGAGGAAGTATCTCCTCAGGCGCCGGCTGCCCGACTTCTGGTGCCAATCTCGATCATCTCCCGAACATGCGCCTCAAGGCGCCGTTTTGCGAAAGAGTCAGTTCGGGAGATGCTTCGACATGCTTTTGTAGATCACCTTCGCCAATCCAATCCCGCCTGACTTCGCCCAGCTCCGGCCCATGGCGTCCTCGGCAAATGCCCCGAAGACACCCAGGTCTACCTTTGATGATTTCTGCATTTCCTTCCATATCATTGTCAGAAACACAGATTCGAAGTCTTGGCAGGTCTTAAGTAGTTTGGAGTCAGCCCCACCGGTCTTCTCGGTGACGGCGATATCCCGGAGGAGCGCGTTGTGGGCCTCCACGGCCGACATTCCCTTAACGCTTGACATTGTTCGCTATGCCCCACATCTGGTCGGCAGTCTCGACCGTCTTGGAGTTGAGTTCGAAAGCCCTCTGGGCGACTATCAAGTTCACCATCTCGGTCACGATCTCCACATTGGAGGTCTCAATGTAGCCGCCTCGTAGGATACCGGCCCCGCCCTCTCCCGGACTAAGGAGCTCGGCTTCGCCGGACACAGGAGTCACTCTGAACAAGTTGCCTCCGCTGGCCTCAAGTCCCTGCGGATTGGCGAACATCGCTATCTGCAGCGCGCCGAACTCCTGCAGGACTCCATCAACCCTGCCGTAGACGACCCCGCTCTCGCTGATCTCCACGTCAGTGGCGCCCTGGGGGATCTCAATGGCCGTTCCGTCTGACGTGACGACGTACCCTGAGGCGTTCACCAGACGTCCCTGGGCGTCAACCCTGAAGGACCCGTCTCTTGTGTAGGCGGTGCCGGTCAAGGTCTCCACTGTGAAAAAGCCCGGACCCTCTATGGCTACAGACAAGGGGTCGTTGGTGGGTTCCATGTTGCCTTGCCGGAAGCTCCGGTCCGTGGCCACGACGCGCGAACCGCTTCCCACAGAGGCGCTGGAAGATATACCTACCGGGATGTTCTCATAGTAGAGGTCCTGGAACTGAACCCTCTGCTTCTTGAAGCCGGTCGTGTTCACGTTGGCCAGGTTGTTGGAAATCGTGTCAATGAGGAGCTGCTGGGAAGCCATTCCCGTAGCTCCCGTCCAAAGCGCTCTCAACATGCTCTATCCCTCATTTCCTACGGACGACCGACTCTCTCGACCGCCATGCCGAGAGTCTCGTCGTGGGATTGAATGGCCCTTTGCGCTGCCTCGTAGGCGCGCATGGCCGTTATCAGACTGACCATTTCCGTTACAGGGTCAACCGAGGACTTCTCCAGGGCTCTTGTTATGAGACCCGGATCTTGAACGGGCACGGGAGCAGTTCCACCGGAGTTGTAGAGCGACGTCCCCTCCTTGGTGAGGACGCTCTCATCCGGAAACGTATAGGCGTTCAACACATCTACAATCGTCCCGTCACAGACAACCGCGCCGTCCTCTCTGATCGCCCTTGACCTGTACTGCTCTACTTGGATAGGACCACCGCTGCCCAGCACACGGAAGCCGCCCAAGGTCAGGTACCCGTCGGCGGACATCTCGAAGTCTCCGCGTCTTGTGTAGCGGGTGCCCGAGGCAGTCTCCACGGCAAAGTAGACGCCGCCCGGAAGGGCGACGTCCATCAGTTCACCGGTATTCTCTATCGGTCCGACCGACCGAACCGTCTGTATGTCCTGAACAACCGCGCCTGAGGACATTCCTCCAAGCGCCTGCGGGAAATCGTTTCCGCGAAACATCATGGTCAAAGCGTCGTGGAAACTCGAAAACACAGTCGTGTCTCTGTTGTAGGCGGCGGTATCCACGTTGGCCAGGTTATTGGCTATTACCTCTTGGTTTCTCACCTGGGCCCGCATGGCCGTTACGCCTGAAAGGATGCCTCGAAGCATCTATATCTCTCCCCCCACCTACTTATCGGAGGTTTTGGTGAGGAGTTGAGCTGTTCAAAGGCCCGGCACGTGGGAAACTGAGTCTTGACGGGCTTTCGTCTTCCGCAACGATGACCTGCCGGCGCCGAGTTCAGCCGGACGCCTTGTACCTCTTGCCGTATACGTCCAGATGCTCCAACGCGATCTTGGTGCCCGCAGCGACACATGAGACGGGATCCTCGGCAATGTGGACCGCCACACCGGTCTCACGCCTGAAGAATTCATCGATGCCGTCGAGCAGGGCCCCGCCGCCGGTAAGGACTATGCCCCGGCCAATGATGTCTCCCAGGAGTTCCGGAGGAGTCTTGTCCAAGACGCTTCGAACGGCTTGAGCGATTGTGGTCAGTGGATCGTTGATGGCCTCGCGGACCCCTAAGGAATCCAGCACAAGGCTGCGGGGCATCCCCGTCACCAGGTCTCGTCCCCTTATCTCCACTTCGGTCTTTTCCCTGGGAAACGCGGAACCTACCGCCATCTTCGCTCTCTCGGCTGTCTGTTCGCCGATCACGAGGTTGTACTCACGGCGTACATACCGGCCGATAGCATCGTCAAAGGCGTCGCCGCCGACTCTGGTGGACGCCTGAGTCACCATGTCGCGCATGGATAGGACGGCGATGTCAGTGGTGCCGCCGCCGATATCCACAATCATGTGGCCCGAAGGGTCGTCGATATCCAGCCCTGCCCCTAAGGCGGCGAGCAACGGTTCCTCAAGGATATAGACCTTGCCGCCGCCGGCTTCCTTGCCGGCCTGTAGAACCGCCCTCCGCTCAACGTGGGTGACCGACGCGGGCACTGCGATCAAGAGCTCGGGCTTAACCGGCGGAAACCAGGGAAGGCTCTGCTTTACGAAATGGCGGAGCATGGCCAGAGTGACATCGTAGTCAGTGATGACGCCGCCCCGGAGGGGGCGTAGCGCCATAATGGTGCCGGGCGTCCTTCCCAGCATCCTCTTGGCCTCGTTTCCAACCGCGATAACCTTGTTCGTTGACACTTCCCTGGCTACGACTGAAGGCTCCCGCGTTACGATGCCCATACCCGAGACGAAGACGAGAACCGAGCAGGTGCCGAGGTCGATCCCCACGTGTCTGCCCATGGGCTATGCACTCCTCAATAAATTGAAGACCCAGGGAACTTTTGGTTTGGCTTCCCTGGGCTATATCGTCGTTCTCTGGGAGTGCCGTTAGCGGGATTACTCGGCCTGATACTTCCGCCTGGTAGCCTCACCCCCTCTGATGTGGCGTTCAGCCTTATTCATGTCAAGAACCTCGCGAACCAGCTTGGCCAGTTGCGGACGGATCTTGGGCAGCCTGTCTGTAACATCCTTGTGGACGGTGCTTTTGGATACGCCGAACGAGCGCGCGGTCTCTCGAACCGTGGCGCGGGTCTCACCGATGAATTCGCCGATATCAATCGCGCGCTTCCATATTACGTCGTTCATGGCAGGGCCCCCTCGCTGCGTCTTACGCTAGATGTATATGCTCCAGTGCTGAGTTAATTCGGTCGGTGAAGGCCAAACCTCACCGCATGGCGAAGGGCAAGAAATCCCGTTCTTCGAACCGCCTGATGTCACCGAGCGGCCGAACCGCTCCCGGGTGGCCCGGCATGCCAATCCCAGCAAGCCTATGGCTTCATGTACTCAGTCACCGGAACGGCCTCGTCGTTCACTGAGGTGCCGAAGTAAAGAGTGGTGCCACCCGTTCGACCGATCTCCTCACCCTGCTTCACTATGTCGCCAACGCCTAAGATGCACCCAGAAAGCCGTCCGTATTCAGTAGTCGTTCCGTCGGGATGCTCCAGTGTCACTAGGGTACCCAGGTCGGGGTCACTGCAAACAGACGTGACCGTTCCGGACATCGCGGCAGTTACGGGGGTACCCGGGTTCACTGATATCTCAATGCCGGGCAGGTAGCGCCACTCTCCCCAGTAGTCCGAGAAAACCCACCGCGCTTCGCCTACCAAATCTCCCTCGACAGGCCATGCGGGTTGATCCTGACCCGTCCCTGGGGACTGGGTTGCCCCTGTACCAGAGGTCTCTGATCCAGTAACCGACTCGTCGAAAACGGGCTCGGCCGGGGCAATGGTCTTGTCGGGGTCCTGCTCAGCCGGAGCCGTGGCCGTCGCCCAGGATTGGGACGCGATCTCCGGGCCGCCTGGTGTAGTAACGCTGTCTGCTAAGCCTTCCGGGTTTTGGTCTTCAGGCGCTCCAGAAAGCGAGGTGGGCACCGGTTCGGGTCGTTCCCTGCCTCTGTAGCCAAGATAAAGGCCCGCGATCAGGAGAACGACACAATATGCTCCGATAATCGCTGCTCGAAGAATCACTTGCCAATTGCGTTCGGCGTTGGCGCGCCTTCGATACCGCCGGGACGAACCATCATGAGCCATAAAGACACCTCCCCAGTTGGTAGAGTTGCCATAATATGGCCGGGATATGCGCAGACGTCCGCACACGGCACAATGGCAGAAGACGCCGGAGTAACCGGCACACTAGAACATCTGACTCTTAATTGGGGGGGGAAAGGCTCGTATAATAGTGTTTAAGAACGCAGGCCCTCAAAAGCTGCGGGACCCGGAGGCTATTCCGGGATGGATTGCTGATTGTGCCGGTTAACCTAACCTGTTCCACATCATAGACTCACATTCCACAACTATGACTGTCGACAACATCATTCCTCGAATATCGCCGTGACCTTGGTGCCGGGGAAGTAGTAGCCCAGGATCTCGGTGTAGTTGCGACCTTCTTTAGCCATGCCGTCGGCTCCGTATTGACACATGCCTACGCCGTGGCCGTATCCTTTGACCTGGAAGACGGCATTGTTCCCGCGAACCGCCCAGGACAGGTTGGTCGAACGCAACCCAAGGGCCATTCGGAACTCAAGACCCCGGATACGTTCTCCACCGGCGAGGACTTCCTTAATCCTGCCGGTTGGCGAGACTTGCGAGACGGTCGGGAAACCGCCTGCTGCCAGCGTAGAAACAGGCACGGAAACACCAAGGTCTCCGAGGGCTGAAGAGACCTTCGAGAGGGGAATTGTCACGGTCTGGGGGGCGTAGTAGGGCGAATGGCTGCAGAAATCACACGGAACACTTTGGAGATAAGGGAGGTCTTTGACCCATACATCTTTTGACGCCTCTGTCCTGCCGCCGCATGTGGAGTGGAACACTACTTCGGCCGGAGCGGCGTTATATGTGAGGATGAGGCCGCGAGTTTCGTCCACAGCCCTTTCGATCTTCGGCCAATTGAGCCACCATGCCACGGCGCCCCATTTTTCTTTGATCGCTTCCACCGGCGCCCACGCCTGGTCTTGCCTGTAATCCGAAGTCACGTCGGCGTCTTGCCGAGTTGGAGTGCCTCCTAGGATGCGCATTTTGCGGGAAGCGTAGGTCCGCGCCAAGACGGCCTGGGCTTTGAGAGCCTCAAGGCCGGCTGAAGCCGGCATCTCGGAAGCCACAACGCCCTTTACATACTCCTCCAAATCCAGTCTCACCACGGTACCCTTCTCGGCATAGAAGACGTCGATGCGGAGGATGGGGTCGCCTCCTTGTGGAGTGATAGGGAAGACCGGCCCCTGGG
>DUUV01000115.1 GCA_012841375.1 Candidatus Fermentithermobacillaceae bacterium | reverse complement strand
TCAGCTGCCTTCTTCTCGTCCTCAGAACCACCCAGCCTGGGGAAGGAAATCCGCTTCAGGAACTCCATCGCTCTATTGCCGTCATGAGGCACGGTGTCACTTCTCCTTTCTCCTCGCCTATTCACTCATTGGAAGGGACCGCCTTGAGGCGATCCCTCATGAGTTGCTTCAGCGTACCTTAGCTCCGGCACCGGTACCTCCGGGAGACGAAGGTGTGCCGGTTACTGGCCTGCGGCCTCTCTCAGGGCAGCCTCTCTGTCGGCCAACCATTGCTCGTAGATCTGCTCGAACTCCTCGGTGCTCACAGCGTGATCCAGTACCTTTGCGCCTTTGAAGAGGATCCCGTTCAGTGACAAGCTCCATGGCTGGCTGAAAGGCATGAGCTTGGTAGCTTGGTATCCGCCACCACCTACTGCATAGGGTATGAACACGGCCTCGTTGATGAGGAAGGCCTCGGCTTCGGCGAAGAGCTCGAAACGCCTCTTTGAGTCAAGGACTTCTGCCCTTGCTTCTTCTATCATCTTGGCATATGTGTTCTTGCCGTCTTCGTCCAAGTACTCGGTGGCCATTTCGAAGGAGCTCCACAGAGTGCTGTTGCCCGGCATGAATATGGCCGTGTAGGCATCGGGATCTACGAACCCGGGCCCACCGTTGCACTCCTGGATGGCGTACATCCCGGAACGTCTGGAGTTGGTGAGGAAGTTGGTGGGCGGGTAGCTGATGGGAATCACATCGATATAATCCGAGCCCAAGAGGTTCTCCAGCTGCTGTTCAACGACCTGAACCCTGTTGGTCCAGTCAGTGCTCGATGAGTTGAAGGGCATTGGCATCTTCACCGGGAAAGTGGCCTTTCCTTCCAATTCCTGCTTGGCGATTTCCCGGTACTTAAGGGCCTCTTCAGGGTTGAAGCTGTCCCTGGCCGTGATCTCTGCCATGGGCCCGACATCGGTAAAGTCCACGCCGTCTACGTTCGTGAAGAACCTGGGGGTGAGCGAATTGCTGAGCCGCCTGTCGGGATTATACGGTTCAGAGGTCAGCATGGCAGCCCTCCGGTCCAGAGCGTAGAAGATGGACCTACGGAAGTTCGCGTTGTTGACGACGGTTCTCCAGTTCTCCGGCTCGTACTCTTCTTCGAACTGCGGATTGAAGTTGAACGCGTAGAAGTAGCTGTACCAGCTTGTGGGAGCAGGAGACACCAGGTCCTTCCTCGCCGGATCGGACATCCAGTCGGCGATGATCGCTGACGAGATACCGGACCCTGTGATCTCCCCGTTGAGGAAGAGGTCCGGCGCAAGCGTGCTCGCTTCTTTGTTGTACTTGTAGTTCAGGGTCTTGATGAAAACGTTGTCCTTGTCCCAGTAGGACTCGTTCTTCTCAAATATGCGCTGGGTCTGGGGTTCAAAGACCGTCATTATGTAGGGGCCGCAGTACAGGATGTTTTGGTTGTCGGTTCCGAACTTCTCGCCGACTTCGGCCAGGAATTGGCCGTTGACCGGGAAGAATGAAACCCAAGTCAACATGGTCAGGAAGTAGGGAATGGGGGCCTTCAAGGTGTACTGAAGCGTGTACTTGTCAAGGGCCTTAACGCCCACCTCGTTGAAGTCGGTGACTTGGCCGTTGTAGTACTCTTCACCGTTCTTGATGGCTCCAAAGGCGAAGTTGGCCACGCGGGACGCGTTTGCGGGATCAAAGATGTACTTGAGCGCGTCGACCCAGTCCTGAGCGGTTACGTCGGCATACTCTTTGCCTTCCCACGTAACCCACTTGACCCCTTCACGGATCTTGAAAGTCCAAGTGAGGCCGTCTGGGCTGACCTCCCAGGATTCCGCAAGGGCGGGCTTCAGTACGCCCAAATTGTCGTACTCGACCAGACCGTCCACGCAGTTGGCGGCGGCGCCGGCCTCCACAGTAGTGGATGTCACGAGATAGTTGATGGTGGTGAGTTCTCCTGAGTAGATCGTGTAGTAGTCGCCCGACTCCACCGCGGCCGGGGGGGCCGGGGGAGTGGCAGGTCCGGCACATCCGGAAAGGATTAGAGCCGTCAGAAGAAGCATTGCAGCCAGTCTCTTCATTAAATCTACCCTCCGGTGTTTTGTGTGATGGTGTGTCCCAAGGCCGGTCCGTCGATCCAATGAGCCACAATGATATTCCTTGTTACCGAATGGATATCCTTGCGGAATATATCAATTTGCTCTGATTTTAGAGAAGTTTTCCCGTGGAAGGTCTCAATGCCTCAAGAACCCGTGAACCACCCGGTCTCTCTGGCGACCTGAAGCCCTCTCTATGGGCAGGATCCGTAGTCGCCTTCCC